>NZ_JAQDBC010000010.1:0-73156 GCF_027681725.1 Caecibacter sp. AF58-12pH5A
ATGGGGCATAAAGTAGATTCATGCAATACCGATTTACACAAACTATTTTACACTCCCCGATTTACAGGTAAATTCGCATACACTAACAAGTTGCCACCCGATGGGTATGTAGTAAGTCTTACTTTCGAGGAGGTATAACCGATGCTGAAATGGCCGAATGCGGCAATACTTGAAAAAAATAAACTTGCCAGTGATGCACCATTTTTGGTATTGGTAAAAATGGTATATGGATCGCTGGATCCCATTTATATAGTAAGAAATAATGAGGATGTAAATTGGAATGGGGAAGTATGGACTGCATATCCGTTAAATGTCGGAAACAATACGGTGGATAATAAAGAAGAACCCAGCTTATCCATTACCGTTAGCAATGCTGGAGGGTTGCTGCAGAAATATTTGCAAGAATACAATGGATTCGGAGGAGCTGCCCTTACCATTTATGTTGTCCATGCTAAATACTTGGATAATACAACCCCTTTAGATGAGTTTGATTTTATGGTTGCAAGCACCTCCTATGATGAGCAGTGGGTGACTTTTAAATTATCGGCGTCTCCGGAAATTCATTACCAGTTCCCCATGTTTTCATATGCTGCAAAGTACTGCCCGTATAAATTTAAATCTGTACGATGTGGATATGCGGGAACTGCAAGTGCTTGTAACAATACTGCCGATACATGCCGAATACCTACTCGATTCGGCGGGGAAGAAGGTATGAACAGTGTTTAAATATGAGGATTTGGTGGGCTTGCCTTTTCAAGATGGCGGCCGCGGCCCGAAAGTCTATGACTGTTGGGGGCTGGCAATGGAATTATTTTGCAGACAGGGAATGCATTTACATGATTACCAATGCAGTTCTGAAGCAACAAAGCAAGTGGCACGCTGCATGTCTACTGGTATTTTAGATTGGCAGAAATTAGATAAGCCGGAAGCAGGAGCACTTGTCATGATTCGTATGCTCGATGAAGGATGGGCGAATCATTGCGGAATCTATTTGGCTCATGATAAATTTATTCATGCGTACAGTGAAGAAACGGGCGTTGTAATTGACCGGATTAAGAGATGGGGGCCGCGAATTATAGGATATTACTGGCCAATGGAGGCGGCGTATGAAACATGAAGTTATAAATATTCCAACGGATACATTGCAAATTATAGAAATAAAAAATCCGTTTGAACCAAAGAAAGAAACAAAAACCGTTCCACTTACTAATGGGACGGTTTTTTCATACCTAAATCCGGAAGGAAAAGATATTTATTATAATGGATTTTATGTTTCAAATCCAGACGCATTTTATCCTCAAGGCGGTGGTCAGCTTATTGTCATGCCGCATATAGGGAAAAGCATTGGAAAAATATTTGGTTGGGTAGCGATGATTGCGTTATCCTACTATGCAGGGGTGTGGACTAAAGGATTATTTGGTGCGACAGTTGGAGGAGCACTTGGTAGAGCGTTAGTATCTGGAGCGATTTTGTATTTAGGTGGACGGATTATTAACAGCGTATTTCATATTGATCAAAAAAATAATAGTTCAGAAACAAATTATGGATGGAACTTACCAACTGTACAAACAACAGAAGGTGGCGTTATTGGTGAAACCTTCGGCGAAGTAATGCCGACTCCGCAATTACTCATGGAACATGTGGAAACGGTGAACAGTGACGATCAGGATAGTAATGTCCAATATTTAAACATGCTACTTTGCGGCGGATGGGGGCCAGTGGACAGCATTGATGATATTCGCATTGATACGACTCCTATTGGAAACTTCAGCGATGTGCAAATTGAAACAAGGTTAGGAACAAATGATCAAAGTCCCATTTCCTTGTTCCCAGACACTGTGCTGGATCAAAATGTAGGCATGGAATTGGCGCAGGGAAAGACAATTATCCGTACAACAGAAACTAATAAAGCGAAAAAATTAGAGGTGACATAGGAATTCCCTAATGGATTGTACTATGTGGACGACAAAGGGAATTATAAAAATGCGACAGGCGTATTTAATATTCTATATCGCAAAACAGGTACAACAAACTGGCTAACTCCGAATGGGGCTAATGGGGCCACTACGGATAATACAGATATGATTCAGAATTTATCTGCCAACGAATCAGAACAAGAGGTGTGGACAATTGCACGTAGTTTTCTTAGATGTTCTGTTACGGGCAGCATTCATGGTCTGATGGGATATGCAACGCCCGGTAAAACATATAATAATGGGTATATTTCATTTTATCTTAATGGATTGGGAAATGCGACGATTCGCACGGGTTCTGGCACATATAGTATTACAAAAGGAACCAATTCAGCAGTACGTCGGACATATGTTATTCCTAATTTGGATGCGGGGCAATATGATGTCAGCGTTACGGCAACACAACTTCCTACAGGTACCCGATATCAATCGTATGCACAATGGGATACGCTATCTGCCTATATCTATGATGGCGCCCGATCACGGCCAGGAAAGGTATTAGTATCCCTGCGAATTAAGGCCACAAACCAGTTATCTGGCAGTCTGCCTAATATAAACTGGCGGCAATGGCGCAATACAGTATATGTGTGGAATCCAACCACCTCGGAATATGAAGAAAAAAGCGCCAGGAATCCAATTTGGGCGGCCTATGCAATTTTACATAAATGCAAGTATATAAAAAATGTTAATACCAATAAATATGAATATGTAGTGGAAGGCAGTGCAGCTGTTAATTTTACTCAATATTATGATGACTGGATAGAAGCTGCTGAGTATGCGGATGAACTTGTAAGCAATCCAGATGCCAGCAATGGAACAGAAGCCAGATTTGAGTTTGATGCTTTTTATAATAGTACAGAAACGGCGTGGAATGCGGCGCAAAAAGCAGCGGCAGTAGGTCATGCGACGGTTATACGGCATGGCACACAATATGGGATATCTGTTGATAAACCGGGAACGATATGTCAAATTTTTGGAGAAGGTCAGACGACGGTATCAACAGTAAAGGGCGAATTTGCATCTATTGAAGATCGGGCTAAAGCTGTAGAAGTCACATACAATGATACCGACAATGATTTTAAAAATACCTTAATGAAAATATACAGTCCCAAGTATGCGGCAGATACGACCGTGCAGGATAATACTGCAAAGGTTACGCTGTTTGGGGTAAAACGCCGGTCTCAGGCATATCGGGAAGCTTATTATTATTTGGCGACGAATGAGCGACAGTTGCAAACTGTAAGTTGGGGGTGTGATATTTCAGGTATCGTATGCCAATATGGAGATATAGTGGGATTAAATCATGCGGTCCCCCAACTTGGTACTGCTTCCGGAAGAATTGTATCTGTCGATGGAACAACCGTGACGCTGGATAAAGCAATAACCTTAGAAGCGGGAATTTCATACGCTATGATGGTTAGTTTATCGACGTCTGATATGATTTTAACAAAGGCTATTGTAGGTGTGAGCGAAGAGACGACCACGGATACTCTTACAATCGCTTCCGCTTTTGATGCGACTACTATGCCAACACAATACGATCCATACGCTATTGGAGTTACGGATAAGGTAGTAAAGCCATTCCGCGTGGTTAAAACGGAACGGACTGGAGATAATCAGGTTACTTTGACAGGGATTGAATATGATGAGGCTATCTATGATATCGACTATGAAAAATATCCAGTTGTTGACTACACTAATCCTACTGTATTTGATGCGCCCACAAATTTAGCCCTTACGGAATCAAATTATTGTATGGCAGATGGGACAAAAATTCATATTTTAACTGCCAATTGGGATGTTGTGGCGGGGCAGCATGTTGATAAATTTTATGTGTATTATTCGGAAGATGGGAATACTTGGAAACTATGGGGATCTACGGAGGCGATGATAGCTGCTATTACAGATGTAAATCCTCCGGGAACGTATTATGTGAAAGTGTGTGCATCAAAAAGCGGCATAAACTCCGCATATGCACAAAAAAGTCTAGATATGACAGGATGGGATGCACCACCTAATGACGTTACCGGCCTTACGGCAACAAAAATCACATCCAATACCACACAGGTAAAATTGTCCTGGGAAGCTAATACGGATATCGATCTGAAAGGATACCGGGTGTATGTCAATGGCGTCCTGCATAGCAATATTTTGACAGATACGACTTATACATATACCGCCGATCAATCCAGACAGTACACGTTTGCTGTAGTGGCCGTGGATAACAGTGACAATGAATCCGCAAACCATGCGACGGTAACAGACGTGATTACCTGCGAACCTGCTGACGTGACGGGATTTACCATACAGCAGAGTGATGCGGACCGATCCATTGCCGTATTTAACTGGGCGGCGAATAAAGAAGTCGATCTGTCTTACTATGAAATACGAGTCGGCGATTCCTGGGATACCGGGACAGTACTTGTTACCAAAACAAAAGCGATTACGGCACGCTATACGCTGCCAGCTTCTGGTAGTTATACGTTTTGGATTAAAGCCAGTAATGCCGAAGGGTTTTACAGTGCCAATGCGGCTCAACTGGTGGAACAAGTCACGCTGGAACCGGATGCGGTCACCAGTCTGGCTATGACACAATCCACACAGGATAAATCCAAAGCGACGCTGTCCTGGACGGCACCGGCGGGAGGCGATATTGCCTATTATGCGGTGAAATACGGAACATCCTGGGATGCGGGCACGTTGGTGGCTAAAACGAAAGAAATCAAGCTTACGGTCGCACTGCCCGGCAACGGAACCTGGCATTATATGGTACAGGCAGTTACGGTGGCAGGATATACCAGTACGATTGCCAGTACAGACATTACGGCATCCATCCAGCCCCTGGACATCACGAATTTCAAAGCCATACAGTCTGCTACAGACCGGACCCGGATCACGCTGACATGGGACGCACCGGCAGAAGTGGATGTGGCGTATTATATTATCAAAGAAGGCAGCAATTGGGATTCGGCAGTGATCGTTTCTCCCCGGGTTGCGGGGACGTTGTATGATGTGGTGGTTGACGACGAAGCGCAGCACACCTGGTTGATCAAGGCCGTCACCATAGCTGGGAATGAAAGCCAGTATGCCGCAAGCGTTAGCGGTATCTATGACCTGCGCCCCAATCCTGTTGCCAGTATTCAGGCGTCGCAGGACAGCAACAACCGATCCATCTTAAATATCAATTGGGCCGAAGTTACGGACGGCGACTTATCCGGATACCAGGTAAAGATTGGCGATAACTGGGATGCCGGGGAACCACTACCGTTCACGCGGGAACTGTATGCCACCTATACATTAATAGCGTCGGGCACTTTTAAAGTGATGATTAAAGCCATGAATGCTGCCGGGTATTACTCGGACGAAGTATCCATTGTCTGCACGGTGCAAGTCGAGCCATCCAATGTGACGGGCTTGGTGGCATACCAGAATGGCGATACGGTGGAACTTTACTGGGATAAAAGCTCGGACAATGATGTGACAGGTTATGAAATACGGGAAGGGTACAGTTTTGACAGCGGGGCGTTAGTATCGACCGGGGTAGCGAATACAGACTACACCATGGCCATTGATACGGCCCGTTTTTATCACTATTTTGTCAAAGCAATCAACAGCAGCGGGAAATACAGTAAAACGGCGGCCAGTGTTTCTTTGACTGTCAGCAACTTATCGCCCCGCAATGTAATCCAAACGTTCGATGAAATTGCGTTGGCCAGCGGTACGCACGACAATACAGAATTTGGGACATCACTGATCAATTTCCAGACGATCGGCGGCAAGTGGTCCGATTATCCGACGACAAAATTCAGTGAAGTCGGCGGCAGCAGCGTGCTAAAGCTGGCAAAGGATTCAAATGGAAATTATGCCACATCAGGCATCTATACGTCAGCGGTTATTGATATTGCATCCATTATTACTTGTAATGTCACCACACTATTCACATCTTCGGTCAATTTGAAAGGCGGCAGTGCAGCACTGCAGGTGCGTACTTCACAGGATGGGACGACATGGCTGGACTGGAAAGGATTTAAGCCGATACAACGGACATTTCGGTATATTCAGTTCCGTATCCTGCTGGAAACGACAGATATCACGAAGACGCCGGAAGTCAATCAATGTATCGTGTCAATTGATGTGCCGGACACCGATATTGCCTTAACAGCGACGATCAGCACCGGCGGGACAACGGTATCATATGGTCATACCTATTACGCGATTCCAGCGGTCGTTCCGGCAGCGATCGGGGAAAACCTGCATGCCGAATTGATCAGTAAGACCTTAAGTGATTGCGTAATCAAAATTAAAAATGCATCCAATACAGACGTCGGCGGTACCGCGGATATCCGTATCAAAGGATACTAACGCCGTAGGGCGTTTTTTTAAATAAAGGAGCGTGATGATATGGCATATGACAGCACAAAACCGGCAGACGACGGGTATTTATCCGCGTTCCCTGCGGAGGCGCGAGAACAGCTGCGGGCTATCATTGAGGATCAGATTGTCAATGCCTTGAAGCTGCAGGGATTGGTTCCTGGCAATGCGTCTGGGCAACTGCCTGTCAGTAACGGCAATGTTAATGCAAATTTAAATGCGGATCAGGTAGACGGGAGAGATGCCTCTTATTTTTCACCGTCTACGCATGTGCACTCTGATGCCACACAAAATGCCGACGGGTTTATGAGCAAAGCCGACAAAACCAAGCTGGACGGTGTGGCAACAGGCGCGGAAGTAAATCAAAATGCGTTTAGCAATGTGGCTGTCGGCAGCATTACGATTCAGGCAGATGGCAAGCAAGATACGCTGACGATTGCGCAAGGTGCCAATATTACGATTACAGCGGATGCCAGCAATGATAAATTGACCGTCGCTGTATCAGGGACGGTTCCTAATGCGACCAATGCGGCAACTTGTACTGGAAATTCAGCGACGGCCACAAAATGGCAGACAGCACGGAACATCGCGTTAACCGGCAATGTCACTGGGAGTGCCGCTATAGATGGAAGTGGAGATGTAAGCTTCAACACGACAGTAAAGGGTATTGACTCAACGGTATTGGCAGCGGTTCTGTTAGCCGCCTATCCGGTAGGAGCACTATATTGGAGTAGTGTCAACACGAATCCGTCTACCTTGTTTGGCGGCACATGGGCTCAGGTTAAGGATAAATTTATACTAGCCGCCGGAGATACCTACTCCGCAGGAAATACCGGTGGAGAGGCCAATCACGTCTTAACTACAAGTGAAATGCCATCCCATGGGCATTCAGGATCAACCAGCACAAATGGTGATCATTCCCATACTGTTACAACCTTTAATGGTTTTGGGAAAATAAACGGGAACAGTTATGATGGCTATTGTATTGGCAGTACCGATAGAACTACTAGTACAGCCGGAAATCATCAGCATAGCCTTAATATAGATAATACTGGCGGTGGTGCAGCCCACAACAATATGCCTCCGTATCAAGTATATTATTGCTGGGAACGTACAGCGTAAAGGAGCAGTAAATTTATAGATAAAGGCGGTGAATCATGGGTGAACATGATTTTCAGACAGAATTGCTGGGGCGGCTCAGCAGCATGGAATCTAAAATAGACATTATGTACGAAGAGTTACGCTCGCTACAGGCTGACGCGAAGAAATCGAGTGTAGACACTACGGATGCATTGACGTCGGCAAAGTCAGCACATAAGCGCATTGACGGAATTAAAACAGATGCAATGTTATTGGGAGCAGTCATTTCGTTTTTCGTTACCCTTATTTTTAAACTTTTTGGAAAGTAGAAAGGCGGTGATCCCATATCTGATCCAGCGGAGGGAGGTGATGTGAGTTGTTGAAAAAAATACAAAATATGTTAGTCGTAGCCTTATCCAAAACAGATAAGCTGCAGATACGAGGTATGCCTAGATTGATGGTATATCTTTTTTTATTGCTGGTGATTATATGTATTCTATTGTTTATAGCTGCGTGGACTTGGCAGTGGAAGACGACCGGCAAAGCGGACCTGGCTATTATGATCCAGTTTATTACGGCGATTACATCGGTGTCGTTTGTTGCAGCCGTCGGCTTTTTCGGCAAGGCAATGGTAGACAGCAATCATGATGGCATTCCGGATGAATTTGAAAAGGAAGGTAATACTAATGTTAGGTGATTTAAGCGCACAATATGAATCAAATGGAGACCCCGGCTGCATATCCAGTGGCTACGGCGACCCGGGCGGCAAGAGCTACGGCGCGTATCAGTTTAGCAGCAACGCCGGGAGCCTCCAGCAGTTTTGCAACTGGCTGACCTATAACTACCCGCAGTACGCAGAGCAGCTCACGGCCTACCCCTTGTGCAGTGTGAGCTTTGACGAGGCCTGGAAGAATATCGCGGCCAATGACTATGACGGCTTTGCTCAGGCTCAGCATGAGTACGTCAAGGCTACATACTACGACCCGACTGTGCAGATTCTGGCGGAAAACTACTGGCACATTGAAAACCACAACGCTGTTATGCAGGACGTCGTCTGGAGCCGAGCCGTGCAGTATGGAGTCGGCAACATCCTCGACATGTGGACCGAGGCGGTACACTCCATGTACAATGCTCAGAGTGGTGAGCATGACGGCTATCCTAATTTAAGCTACATTGATTCCCCTGAATACGACTATGATTTTATCGTTGCCGTATACAGCGTATGCAAGACCCCGGAATGGAATAGTTCGTCGCTCCGGGACAGCTTGAACAACCGTTTTGACAGTGAAATGCATGATGCATTGTCGCGTTTGTAGGAGGTGATCCTTTTGTCCTATCTGCCGCAAATCAAAGGGGAGGTCGATGCTTTTGTTAAAAAGAACAAAACAGTTATCATTGCTATTGTGTTGTGTGGTATTCTTGCTTGTTTCGGCGCCTGGTTATGGTGCAGATACTACGACCGCTCAGCCGCCTCAGACTATCGAAATGTCACTGACACAGTACAGCAGATTGAAAGCGATAATCAGTCAGCAAGAAGTGACATTGGACACGCTGCAGGCTCGATTGACCGTGCTACAGAGCAGCTCGACGGAGCAACAACAGCTCTTGATCAAGCTGCAGGAACAGTTACAAGACTGCAGGAGTCAGCTGCAGGAAACGCGGCTCAACTTGGCGAGTGCCAGAGACTCGTTGACGAAAGCAGACGAAACATTGCAGAGGCAAAGTCAATCTTTGCAGACGTTGACCAGGCAAATAAAAGCCATGGAGCACAAACAGGCAATCATTAAAAGGCAACGTGATACCTGGGCAGTTATCGCCGGTACATTACTAGTCGGATATATCGTGAAATAAGAAAATCCCGTCGGGCATCTGCTCGGCGGGATTGTTTTTTATCCCTATAATTATAATGGTTTTATATAGTTTCATTGGTTTTTATGTAATTTTATCGTAATAAGCGGCAAAAATAAGCGGCAAAGCAAAAAATAAGCGGCCTCACATTGCTGTGAAACCGCCTATTTACTGTGGTGCGCCTAGAAGGATTCGAACCTTCGCACCCGGTTCCGGAGACCGGTGCTCTATCCCCTGAGCTATAGGCGCATATCAATAACGTACTCAAATATATTAGCACATATGAAAAATAAATTCAAGGTGTTTTATAGATCTCTTGTGAAATAATTCGTAAAATCAGGCACTTCCTATAGTAGATACAGTGGCAATGCAGTCCCATATATGCTATTATATAAAATAGACTCAATATGTTTAGATTGAAAGTTGGAGTTGAATATATATGGAACGCATTTATTTGGATCATGCTGCAGCGACGCCTATTGACCGGCGCATCTTAGATGCCATGATGCCTTATTTGACAACGGCCTATGGAAACCCGTCGAGCCTGCACTATTTTGGGCAAGAGGCCCGGGCGGCAGTCCAGCGCGCACGCCAGCAGGTAGCTCATTGCCTGGGTGTGGCAGCAGCCGATATGGTCTTTACCAGTGGCGGTACAGAAGGGGATAACCTGGCCATTCGCGGCTATTTGCGGGCTAATTTCCCTCAAGGCGGCCATCTTATTACGACCGCTGTGGAGCACCAGGCCGTCTTACATACCTTTGAAGCTATGGCCCGGCAGGGCTACAGCCTGACTGTGCTGCCAGTCGATGCAGCAGGCCGCGTCCGGATGGACGATGTAGCCGCTGCGATTCGTGACGATACGGTGCTCATTTCCTGCATGTATGCCAATAACGAAACGGGTACGATCCAGCCCATCCAGGCCATTGGTGAACTGGCAGTAGCCAAGGGCATTGCCTTTCACGTTGATGCCGTCCAGGCCTTTGGCTACGTACCCATTCAGCCCTTGGCTGAACACATTGATCTGCTTACCTTATGCAGCCACAAGATTTACGGTCCGAAAGGGATCGGTGCCTTATATATCCGCCATGGCCTGCAGCTTACGTCAGAGGCTTACGGAGGGCCCCAGGAACACCGGCTACGGGCGGGCACGGAAAACGTCGCCGCTATCGTCGGCTTCGGTGAAGCCGTAGCCCTTTTGGAAGCAGAACGGCCGCAGCGCATAGCTGCAGCAGCACAGCTGAAGCAACGCTTTTACGACAGCCTCATCAAAGATGATGACCGTTTTCGCCTGAACGGGACCTTAGAGGGTTCCTTGCCTAATATTATCGACCTTAGCGTCGACGGCATGGAAAGCCCCATCGTCCTCATTGCCCTCGATATGCAGGGCATTGCCGTTTCTGCCGGCTCGGCCTGTGAAGCCGGCGCCGTCGAACCGTCGCACGTCCTGCGGGCCATGGGCGTCGACGAAAAGTGGCTGCGCAGCAGCATCCGCGTGTCCTTTGGCACAGAAAATACGCCGGACCAGATCGATACAGTCGTCCAGGCGCTGCAACAGATTCTTGACCCCGTTACAAAAAGGAGATAAACCATGACTAAACGCATTGCCGTTGCCATGAGTGGCGGTGTAGACAGCTCCGTCACGGCAGCGCTGCTTAAAGAACAGGGCTACGATGTGATTGGCATTACCCTGCGCCTGTGGGAAGAAGACCCTTCCTGCCCGGCCGTCGAAAACGTCCATTCGTGCTGTTCCCTTTCGGCCGTTGACGACGCCAAAGCCGTCGCTTCGGTCATCGGCATACCCCATTATACACTGGATTTCCGTCAGCCCTTCCGCAAAGATGTCATCGACTACTTCGTTCAATCCTATACGCTGGGCCGGACGCCGAATCCCTGCATTGCCTGCAATAAGTACATCAAATTTGGCCTCCTTTGGCAGCAAGCCCAGCAGTTTGGCGCTGACAGCCTGGCTACAGGCCATTACGCACGCATTGTTTTCAACGAAGAAAAAGGACTCTACGAGCTCCTGCGCGGCACAGACCGGCGCAAGGACCAGTCGTACGTGCTCTATGAATTGACGCAGGACCTCTTGCCTCACATCATGCTGCCCATGGCGGCTCTGGAAAAATCAGAAACGCGGGAACTGGCCAAGAAATTCGGCCTGCCCGTTTTCAATAAGCCGGAAAGCCAGGATATTTGCTTCATCCCCGATAACGACTACAAGGGTTTCCTGAAAAAGCGGGTACCTCAGACCTTTAAGCCCGGCGATTTCGTCGATCTGCAAGGCCACGTCGTAGGCCGTCATGAAGGCATTCCCTGCTATACTATCGGCCAGCGCCGCGGCCTCCACTTGGGCGGTCCCGGCGGCCCCTATTATGTCGTCGCCCTCGACGTGCCGCACAACCGGGTCATCGTCGGAGGGGAACAGGACCTCTTCCGCACGGAAGTGAAGGCCGATGACGTATCGTGGGTCGAAGGGGCACCGCAAGGACCCTTTGAAGCACTGGGCAAGATCCGCTATGCTGCGCCGGAAGCGCCGTGCACGGTTTACCCGGAAAAAGGCGGCCTGCGCGTAGAATTTGCAAAGCCCCAGCGGGCTGTAACGGCCGGACAGGCCCTCGTATTATATGACCGCGAAACAGGCGAACGCGTCCTGGGTGGCGGTGTTATCATCTGATTGTTGTAGAGGAGTAAGGTAAACGTGGCAACTAAATATATTCGTAATTTTTCCATTATCGCTCATATTGACCATGGTAAATCGACATTGGCCGACCGCCTGCTGGAAAAGACCGGCACCGTTTCGAAACGGGAAATGGAAGACCAGCTGCTCGACACGATGGATCTCGAACGGGAACGGGGTATTACCATTAAAGCCCAATCGGCGCGTCTGGTTTATGACGCCAAAGACGGCCATCAGTATATCCTTAACCTTATCGACACACCGGGGCACGTCGATTTTAACTATGAAGTATCGCGCAGCCTCGCCGCCTGTGACGGCGCACTGCTTATCGTCGATGCCACGCAGGGCGTAGAAGCCCAGACACTGGCCAACGTCTATTTGGCCCTCGAGCACGACCTGGAAATCATTCCCATCATCAACAAAATCGACCTGCCCAGCGCCGACCCCGAACGGGTACGCAAGGAAATCGAAGACGTCATCGGCCTCGACGCCAGCGACGCCATCGAAGTCAGCGCCAAGACGGGCTACGGCATTGAAGAAGTGCTCGAAGCCATCGTGCAGCGCATTCCGGCACCGGAAGACGCAGCCGACAAACCCTTGCGGGCCCTCATTTTCGACTCCCATTTCGATTCCTACAAAGGGGCCATTGCCAACATCCGCATCATGGAAGGGAGCCTTAAAACAGGTGACCGCATCCGCATGATGGCGACGGGCATGGAATTTGAAGTGACGGAAACAGGCGTCTTTATTCCGCAAATGCGGTCTACAGGCAGCCTCGAATGCGGCAGTGTTGGTTACTTTGCCGCAAGCATGAAAAACGTGCGCGACTGCCGCGTCGGTGATACAGTGACCTTGGCCGAAAATCCTGCGTCGGCCCCCTTGCCGGGCTACCGCAAGGCTACGCCTATGGTCTACTGCGGCCTTTACCCGGTGGAAACGAACGAATATGATAACCTCCGCGATGCCCTGGAAAAACTGCACCTTAATGATGCAGCACTCCTCTTTGAACCGGAAACGTCGACGGCTCTGGGCTTTGGTTTCCGCTGTGGCTTCCTCGGCCTCCTGCACATGGACGTCGTCAAGGAACGACTGGAACGGGAATACAACCTGAGCCTCATTACGACGGCACCGTCCGTTATTTACCACGTCTACTGCACAGATGGTACAATGGTGGAAGTAGACAACCCGTCTCTCATGCCGGATATGACCAAGGTCGATCACATTGAAGAACCTTTCGTCAAGACGACTATCATCATCCCCAAGGATATGGTCGGCACGGTAATGGAAATTTCCCAGAACCGCCGCGGCCAGTATCTGACCATGGACTATCTCGATGAAACGCGTGTATCCCTGATCTATGATCTGCCCTTGTGCGAAATCCTCTACGATTACTTCGATGTCCTCAAATCGTCGACCCGCGGTTATGCATCCCTGGACTACGAGCTCAACGGCTACCAGACGTCGCCTATGGTGAAGATGGATATCCTCATTAACGGCGAAGTCGTCGATGCCCTGAGCGTCATCGTTCATAAAGAATTTGCTGCCCGCCGCGGCCGTGCCCTTGTTGAAAAACTGCGCAGCCTTATTCCGCGCCAGCTTTTCCAGATCCCAATCCAGGCAGCTATTGGCAATAAGATTATTGCCCGTGAAAACGTAGCAGCCCTGCGTAAGGACGTCCTGGCCAAGTGCTACGGCGGCGATATTTCCCGTAAACGTAAACTTCTGGAAAAACAGAAGGAAGGGAAGAAGCGCATGAAGCAGGTAGGCAGCGTGGAAATCCCGCAGGAAGCATTCATGGCTGTTCTTCAGGTAGATGATAAATAATGACAGGATTATACATCCACATTCCTTTTTGCCGGCAGAAATGCCGTTACTGTGATTTCCCATCGTACGGCGGCGTAGAAAACTACATGGCGCCGTACGTCAAAGCCCTGTGCCGTGAAATCGCCGACAGCGGCCGGGATCATCCCGGCAGTGCCGGCACGGCTCTCGATACGGTTTACTTCGGCGGCGGTACGCCGTCGCTCCTCAGCCTTTCCCAGGTAGAAGAGATCATGACGGCTGTGCAGCGTCACTTTGTCGTCACCGGCGGGGCAGAAATTACATTTGAAGCCAATCCGGACAGCCTGACGGCAGCTTATGCTAAAGGCTTGGCCGGACTCGGCATCAACCGTCTGAGTATCGGTATCCAGTCCTTTCAGCCGGGCCTCCTGAAGACCCTGGGCCGTATCCACACGGCAGACGCAGGGAAGGCGGCCATTTGGGCGGCAAAAGACGCAGGTATTGATAACCTTTCGGCAGACCTCATGTACGGCCTTCCGGGCCAGACTCTGCGCGATGTCGATGCTGACCTAAAAGAGCTCCTGGCTCTGCCCCTTACGCACGCTTCCATTTACAGTCTCATTCTGGAAGAAGGTACGCCCTTTTACCACGACGTGACGACAGGAACGCTGGAGCTGCCGCCGGAGGACCTCGTCGAAACTATGGGCCAGACCGTACACGCGGCCATGGAATCTGCCGGTTTCGAACACTATGAAATTTCCAGCTATGCCCGGCCGGGGAACCGGTCGCGGCATAATACGAAATACTGGCAGTACGTGCCCTATGTGAGTGCCGGCGTGTCGGCTCACTCCTTTTGGCACAACTGCCGCCAGGCCCATATTGCCAACATTCCCCAATATATCCGCCTGGCCGGTCAGGCGTCACTTATAGGGGAATGTGTTGAAATCGATGCCAAGCGCGGCCCGGAGGATTATTGCTTCCTCGCCTTGCGGATGCGTGACGGCATCGATGCTAAGGCCTTTAAAGACCAGTTTGGTACGACTGTAGAGGCCGAATTCGGCACGGTGCTTGCCCCTTTGGTGACACAAGGACTCTTACAGCAGACGCGCCGTGGCTATGCCTTGACTGAAAAAGGCCTGGCCTATGGTAATTATGTATTCAGCCGCTTTATCCGGTAAAGACAGGGCGGCTTTTTTGTTGCCGCAGTGACGGCAGGAGGCAGACATGCTCGCTGAAATCAGTATCAATATTACGGCTAAAGTGCTGCAACAGACCTTTTCCTACATCATTCCTGCAGGTATGAAGGTCCGCGCCGGCTCCCGCGTTCTCGTTCCCTTCGGCAGCCGCAAGGAAGAAGGCATTGTCCTTTCCATTCATGAGGATACGGAAGCGGCAACGCGCACGTTCACACTCAAACCCATTTTGGCGGTCCTGTCCGATCAGGTAGGCTTTCGCGAAGAAATGATCCAAACGGCACTCTGGATCAGCCAGTATTATCTGTGCAGCCTGGCCGATGCCTTGCGCCTTTTCATGATCGAAAAGAAGGGTATCAGCCAGCGGACTTGTGTCGAAGCCGTGCCGGATGCCGCCGCCCTTGATGGGGCAGAAGCCCTGGTGCTCGACTATGTGAGCCGTCACAGCCACGTCGAGAAGAAAACACTGGAAAAACACTTTGCCCCGGATGTCTTGGCCGGCCTGTACAGCCGCCATGCCCTGCGGGACTACCTGTACCAGCAAAATAACGTGGCCGATAAGCTGGAAACGTGGCTTTCCTTTGACCATGCCGACACGGAGGGGACGTTAAAACGCAGTCCCCGGCAGGCCGAACTCTTACAGGCTTTGGCCCAGAGTGAACCCCAGCCTGTAAGCGCGTGGGTACAAAAAGGCTACAGTCACGATCTGATCCGCCACCTTTGCGCCCACGGCTTTGCCCGCCTGACAGAAAAACCGAGCCGTACCGTTAACTTTACGCATGCCTTGGCAGCAGATACACCGTGGCAGCTGACGGAAGAACAGCAGGCCGCCGTAGAGACGATCCAGCGCGATCAGGGCGGCAAGACCTATCTGTTGCACGGCGTCACAGGCAGCGGCAAGACGGAAATCTATATGAAGCTTACAGCCGACGTGCTGGCCCGGGGCGGCCAGGTGCTGGTATTGGTGCCGGAAATTGCCCTTACCGGCCAGATTGTGCGCCGCTTCGTGCGCCGTTTTGGTAACGACGCTGTCGTCATGCACAGTCAGCTTTCTAAGGGCGAACGGCGCAACAACTGGCTGCGCATGGCCAACGGTGAAAGCCACATCTGCATCGGTGCCCGCTCGGCTGTCTTTACGGCCTTCCACAATCTGGGCTTGATCATCGTCGACGAAGAGCACGACAGCTCGTATAAGCAGGACGATGTACCACGTTACCACACGGTGGAAGTAGCCCGGCGCCGGGCGGCCTATTACGGCTGTCCCGTCATTCTTGGCAGTGCTACGCCGTCTGTCGGTGATTACTACAAGGCCCTGCAGGGCGAATATGTCCTCATTACGCTGCGCGAGCGCGTCCTGCACCGGCCTTTGCCGGACGTAGCCGTCGTCGATATGCGGGAAGAATTGGCCAGGGGCAACCGTAACGTTCTGTCCGACGCCATGGTAGCTCTCCTGACGGAGACGTTGCAAAAAAAACAGCAGGCTATCATCCTCTTGAACCGGCGCGGTTTTTCTACCTTTGTTATGTGCCGCAAATGCGGCTACGTCGTCAAGTGTAATACCTGTGACGTAGCTATGGTGTACCACAAAAACCAGCACCGCCTGCGCTGTCACTATTGTGACGCCGAAAAGGATGTGCCCCTCGTCTGCCCGTCGTGTGGCAGTAAGTACATCAAATTTTTTGGCACCGGTACGGAAAAAGTAGAAGAGCAGCTTCAGCTTCAATTTCCACAGGCCCGCATTGCCCGTCTCGATCAGGACACGACGGCCCGCAAGAACAGTGGTGACCGCATTATCGAAGCCTTCCGGCGTGAAGAATACGATATTCTCCTGGGCACGCAGATGGTAGCCAAAGGCCACGATTTTGCCAACGTCAGTGCTGTTGGTATCCTTTCGGCAGACAGTCTTCTCAACCTGCCCGTCTACTGGGCCGGCGAACGGACCTTCCAGCTTCTCACACAGGCTGCTGGCCGGGCTGGCCGCGGCGACATACCGGGCAAGGTCGTCATGCAGACGTACGCACCGGAACACTACGTCATCCAGTGCGCCCAAAAGCAGGACTACCAAGCCTTTTATGAGCAAGAAATCGCTTATCGCCAGGAATTATTGTATCCGCCCTTCCACCAGCTTTTGAAAATAGTCATTGTCGACGAAAATGAAAAGACACTGTGGGATACAGGCAATACACTGGCACTCCTGCTGCAGACGTGGAAAAAAGAGTCTGCCAGCGATACGGCTATTATCGGCCCCTTTGTGGACATTATCAAAAAGGTGCGCAATAAGTACCGCATCATCCTGCTCGTCAAGGGAAAGGATTTGACAGAGGCCAAGGCTTTCATCCGTGAACATGCCGAATTCCGCCGTCCCGGTGTCCTCCTCGACGTGGACAGCGCCGGGTAAAGGGCTATGACTTTACGGGAAAAGCTGGTATAATAAAAATTAGTGTAATACGCTATATACACTGATATACGAAGAAAGAACTAGATTGACTGAGGTGAATGAAAATGGCAATATTGAAAATCGTCAAGGCTGGCGCACCTATTTTGAAGGAAACGGCAGCTCCTGTAAAAACGATCACAAAAAATATAAAACGGCTCCTCGATGACATGGCGCAGACTATGTATGAAGCCGAAGGCGTCGGTCTGGCAGCACCGCAGATCGGCAAATCCCAACAGATTATCGTCCTCGACGACGGCAACGGTCTGATCGAGCTGATCAATCCGGAACTCCTGGAAACATCGGAAGAGATGCAATTCGGTCCTGAAGGCTGCCTGAGTGTTCCCGGCTATTACGGTGATGTCAACCGTTACCAGCGCATTAAAGTCCGGGCCCTCAATCGTCACGGCAAAGTCGTCATCTACGAACCGGAAGGATTCTTGGCCCGTATTTTTCAGCACGAAATGGATCACCTCGTAGGCACGCTCTTTATCGAAAAAGCGACAAACCTGCGGAAAGTAGAGGAGTAAATGGATAATTTACGTATCGTCTTTATGGGTACGCCTGATTTTTCCGTGCCCAGCCTGAAAATGCTGCACGCCGTCGGCTATCACGTCGTCGGCGTATATACGCAGCCGGATAAGCAGCGGGGCCGGGGCAAGAAAGTATCGGCGTCGCCTGTAAAAGAACTGGCCGAACGGCTGGAAATTCCTGTCTACCAGCCCCAGACCTTCCGTGATCCTGCAGCCGTTGCCGAGCTGCGGGCCCTAAAGCCTGACGTTATCATCGTCATTGCCTACGGCAAGATTCTGCCGCAGGAAGTCCTCGATATTCCGACCTATGGCTGCCTGAACGTACATGGCTCGCTCTTGCCGAAATACCGCGGTGCCGCACCGATCCAGTTCGCCATCAAGGACGGCGTGCCTGTGAGCGGCGTGACGATCATGCTCCTCGATGCCGGCATGGATACGGGCAAGATGCTGAAGAAGACAGAAGTCGTTCTCGATGCTAAAGAAACGACAGGCTCTCTTTTCGATAAGCTCTCTGTTATCGGTGCAGAAACGCTCATTCCCGTCTTAAACGACCTGGAAACCTATGAAGCTAACGCCGAAGCCCAGAATGAAGCAGAAGCGACGTACACCGAAAAGATTACGAAGGAAATGACGGAAATCGACGTGAAGCAGGATGCCGTTGTCATCGAACGGCTCATCCGTACACTCGATCCCCAGCCGGGTGCCTTTGTCATGCACGAAGGCAAGCGTCTCAAAATCTGGTCGGCCGACGTCGTGCCCGGTACGGACGCAGCTCCCGGTACGATTATCGCTGTGACGAAGAAGACCTTTACGGTCCAGACCGGTAAGGACGCTTTATGCATCCGGGAAGTACAGCCGGAAAGCCGCAAACGTATGGCGACGGCACAATTCCTGCAAGGCAGCCATATGACGCCGGGCGATAGCCTGTAAGCGCCTATGAACGCCCGCAGCAGTACGTCTATCTTTTTGGCCGGCGCTGCCTTGGCAGCCCTTTTGCTGGCCCTTTTGGCAGGCCTGTGCCATTTGCTGCTCCAGCCTGGGCTGGCGTTGTATGCACCTGTTCTGGTGCGGCCGGCCGACTGGTTTTTTGCCTTGCTCATCGCCACAGACGTCGGGGCCTATGTCCTGCTGTGTCTCTTTTTTCTGGCCCCCGTGCCAGCTCGGGCAGGGCAGAGCATACAGCCTTTTTTACGGACCTATGCGCGCCTCCTTTTTTTCCTCCTGCGCCACGTCGTGCCGGGAAAAAAATGGCAAAAGCGCCTGGCCCACGCCTATATTGACTACCTCAATCAGCTCGTTCTGCGGCGCCATTTGCGCGTTCGCCCGGATAAGATCCTGATTTTGACACCTCACTGCCTGCAGTGGGATCAGTGTCCCCATAAAATTACGCGGGATATACACAATTGCCATCAGTGCGGCCGTTGTCCCGTCGGTGCCATCCTGGCCCTGAGCCAGGCCGCTGGCGCCCACTTTGCCGTCGCTACAGGCGGCACCCTGGCCCGGCAAATCGTGCGCGATCTCAGGCCTAAGGCCATCGTTGCCATTGCCTGTGAACGTGACCTTATCAGCGGCATGGAGGATGTCATGCCCTTGCCCGTGCTGGGTCTTTTGAACCGCCGTCCCAACGGCCCTTGCTTTAATACGGACGTGGACCTTCACGCGTTGCGCGTCCTTTTAGAAACCTTGACTGGAGAATCATATGAACGTACGTGAACTAGCCTTCCATAGCTTGCTGACTATTTGCAAGGATGAAGGCTACAGCAATATCGTGGTGTCCCACACCATACAAAAACACCCTATGGAAGACCGGGACCGCCGTTTTTATACGGAACTGGTATACGGTACCTTGCGCTCTCTCAATTATCTGGATTGGATCATTAATAATTTGAGTACGCGTAAGCTGAACAAGCTCGATCCCGTATGCCTGGCAATTGTCCGCCTGGGCCTGTATCAGATTTTTGGCATGTCCAAGGTACCCGATTCGGCAGCCTGCAACGAAGCTGTCAAGCTGGCACGGCGCTTTGGCAACGGCGGTATGGCCGGCTTTGTCAACGCTCTCTTGCGCAACAGCATCCGCCAGCGCAATTCCCTGGTTATTCCTTCTGCCGAAGCAGACCTGCCTCTGCACCTGTCCCTGACGTACCATCAGCCCAAGTGGCTCATTAAAAAATGGCTTACTGACTACGGGACAGAAGGTGCGGAATCCATTTGCCGGTATTTTGAAACCATTCCCGTCCTCTGCCTGCGGGCCAATACGACGCGCATCAGCCAGGATGAGCTGTTACAACGCTTCCGCGACCGGGGGCTCGCTGCCCGGCCGGCAACGTATGCGCCGGAAGGTATTTACCTCGACGACAATCCGGGCATTCACACCCTGAAGGAACTGCAGCAGGGCCTGGCCATCATTCAGGATGAACCGTCCCAGCTCGTCGCTCACGCCGTCGACCCTCAGCCCCACGAAATGATCTTCGACGTCTGTGCCGCACCGGGCGGTAAGACGACGCATCTGGCAGAACTGGGCGGCCCGTCGTGCATCGTGTACGGCGGTGATATTTACGACCACAAATTAAAGCTCATTAAAGATAATGCCCAGCGCTTGGGCTTGTCCCAGGTACGGCCGCTCCTGCAAAATGCCTGCACTATTGGCCAGTCCTACGCCGGCCGGGCCGACCGCGTCCTCGTCGATGCACCTTGCTCGGGCCTGGGCGTCCTGCGCCGCAAGCTCGACTTGCGCTGGCGCAAGAAAGCAGCCGACCTGCGCACCTTGCCGGCCCTGCAGATGCAGATCCTCGAAAGCGCGTCGGCCTGCGTCCGTCCCGGTGGCGTCCTGGTATACAGTACGTGTACGATGAACGACGATGAAAACGAAAAGGTCGTCACCCACTTCCTGGAAAAACATCCGGAATTTCACGCCGAAAACATCGGCAGCCTCTGCGGCCTGGCTAAGCCGGGCCCGTATATCCAGCTTCTGCCGCAGGAAGACCAGCTGGACGGCTTCTTTATCGCCCGCCTTAGGAGGGACAACGAATGATCGACATGTTGAGCATGACCCAGAAGGAACTGCGCACGTGGCTTATGGAAAAGGGTATGAAACCTTTCCGGGCCAGCCAGATTTTTCATTATATCTATCAGGAAAACATTTGGGACTGGCAGGATATGCGTCTCTTGCCACAGAAAGACCGGGATATCCTGGCAGCTGAAGCCTCCCTGTATATTCCGGAAGTCGTATCGCGCCTGGACGCACCTGACGGCGAAACAGTTAAATTGCTCTTGCGCCTGGCTGATAATAACACCGTTGAAACGGTGCTCATGCGCCACGATTACGGCAATTCTATCTGTCTTTCTACACAAGTCGGCTGTGCCGTCAATTGCGCCTTCTGTGCATCAGCTAAAAATGGCTTCGTCCGCAACCTGAGCGTCGGCGAAATGGTAGCGCAGCTCCTGGCTTTTCGCAAATACGTCGATCCGGAATTGCACTCTATCGTCCTCATGGGCACAGGCGAACCGCTGCTCAACTACGACAACGTCATCGCCTTCATGCAGCTTATCCATGGGGAAGACACGTTCTTCCTGGGCTACCGCAATATGTCCCTGTCTACGTCGGGGATTGTACCGCGTATGTATGACCTGGCCGCAGCCGGCATGCCCATTACGCTGGCCGTTTCCCTCCATGCGCCAAACGATACGATTCGCCGGCAGATTATGCCGATTGCCGAACGCTATGCCTTGCCGGATATTCTCAAAGCAGCCCAGCACTACTTTGACGTAACGGGCCGGCGTGTTACCTTTGAATATATTCTCATCAAGAATATCAACTGCAGCCGCGCCTGCGCCGAAGAATTGAGCCGTCTCATGGCGGGTAAAAACATTTTGATCAACGTCATCCCCATTAACGATACGCTGACACCGGGTCTGGTACGGCCGGGGAAGAAGGAAATACAAACCTTCGTAGACACCCTCCAGGCCCACAAGATCCCTGTGACGCTGCGCCGGGAAATGGGCAGCAAAATCCAGGCGGCCTGTGGCCAGCTGCGCATCAAACATCTGAATTCCGATACATCTGATTGACAGGTACCATCAGATATGTTATGAATTAGGAGAGTATCAGAGTAGAGCACCGTCGAGAGGACGTGAGGTTTTGGGAACATACGGTGAATCGAGAATAGGACTGGTACGTAAGGTCAACGAAGACTCCTTTTATATCAGCCCTAACAGGGATGTCCTGGCCGTCGCTGACGGCATGGGCGGCTACGTCGGTGGCGAAATTGCCAGCAAGACAGCCGTCAAGGCCATTGCCTATTATTTTGAGAATTATACGTATGCGGCACCTGTACAATTGGAAAAGGCCATACAATATGCCAATTCCTGTATACTCAGCAAGACGATGATCGACCCGTCCCTCCAGGGGATGGGTACGACTGTATCCCTGGTCACACTGGCCCGGGGCATGGCCTTTTGGGGTCACGTCGGGGACAGCCGCATTTACCTATACCGTGACCACGAGTTAAAACAAATTTCTACGGACCATACGATTGTTCAGGTCCTGTTGGAGAAGGGGAAAATTACAGAAGAGGAAGCACTGGAACATCCGAAACGCCACGTTTTGACACGGGCCGTCGGTGTAGACCGCGACGTCGTCGTCGACAGCGGCATGTTCCAGGTACAGCCCAAGGATCGAATCCTTCTTTGTTCAGACGGGCTTACGTCCTTTGTGAGCAAAGAAGACCTGCACCGCGTGCTGGATGATTACACCCTCAGCGAACGGGAAATCATCAATGATTTATTTACCCAAGTATATGAAAACGGGGCTAAAGATAACGTGACAGCCGTGCTGAAAACTATTGAATAATGGATAACTGCTATGAAAGTGGTGGAAATCAACGATGATTGGTCATATCTTAGATAACAGATATAAGATATTGGAAAAAGTGGGCAGCGGCGGCATGGCTAGCGTATACAAAGCGCAGGATATCCTCTTGGACCGCATAGTAGCGGTCAAGATCCTGCACAGCAAGTACGCCAGCGATCATGACTTCGTCGTGCGCTTCCGGCAGGAAGCACAGGCGGCTGCCAAGCTCTCACATCCCAATATTGTCAATATATATGACGTCGGTTACGACGAAAACGCGCACTATATCGTCATGGAATACGTGCGTGGTGAAACACTGAAAGAGTACATTGAAAAACACGGCCATTTGCCGATTAATACGTCCATCCAGATTACCTTCGATATTGGCGAAGCCCTGGAACATGCCCATGCCAACGGCATTGTTCACTGCGATATCAAGCCGCACAATATCCTGGTCACCGAAACAGGACGTATTAAGGTGGCTGATTTTGGTATTGCCCGGGCCATTAACTCCAAGGCCTCCAATATGGGGGATAACTCGGTTCTCGGTTCGGTCCATTACTTTTCACCGGAACAAGCCAGCGGCAGCAAGATTGACGAACGGACGGATATTTATTCCCTCGGCGTCGTCATGTACGAAATGATGACCGGTGTCCTGCCCTTTGAAGGGGACACGGCCATTAGCGTTGCCTTGCAGCACGTGCAGGATGATATTCCCCTGCCGAGCAAGTACAACCGGCGCATTCCCCAGCTCGTCGAACGGGTCATTTTGAAGGCCATGGAAAAGAACCCGGACGACCGTTTCCAATCGGTGGGCGAAATGATGGCCGAACTACGCCTGGCCCAAGGCTTCGTCAATACCAATAAGGGCGCCATGCCCATTATTAAGAATAATTTTAATACCCAGAAAATACAGCCTCTCAAGGAACGGGAGGTAGAGAAGAAAAGGGGCATCTTTACGCGCTTTGTCGATTCTGTGAGCAATCACTCGAAGAAATCGATTATCATCGTCATGGCCGCCGTTTTCGTGGCTACCTTTGCGTGGGCCTTTTTCTCCTTTGGCAACTTCTGGAGCAACGAAGAAATCACTGTGCCTGACGTAACGGGCAAGCAGGTGGAAATAGCCAAGCATATTTTGAAGGACAAGAACCTCGACGTGTCTGTACGAGAGACGGAAAGCTCAGAGGTCCCCATAGGGGAAGTCATAAGCCAGACGCCGTCCGGCGGTTCTGTCGTCAAAGCCCAGCGTACGATCTATCTGACCGTCAGCAAGGGCAACAAGGGTGAAGAAGTCCTCGTACCGGACCTCAAAGGTCTCAGTCGTGACGAGGCGGAAAAGATTCTGAAGGAAATCGGTCTGGTCATTGGCAAGGTCACCTATGAGGAAAGCAGTACCTACGAAAACGGCCAAATCATCAGGCAGACGCCGAAATCACCGGATAAGGTAACGAAGGGGACGAAGGTTGACCTCGTCATTTGCCGTAAGAGTGAAGAAACGAAGACGACGAAGCCCTTACCGGATACATCGGGGATGACCCTCGATGCAGCCGTCAAGGCCCTGCAGGATGCGGGCTACCAGGTAGGTAACATTAACAACCTCGACAGCAGTAAGGATAAGAGCCAGGCCAAGGTCACCAGCCAGAGCCAGTCCGGTGACACAGTCGACTTGAATGTCGAATACCCGGCCAGCGCTGCAGCCGATGCTAATGCCAATAATCAGGAACCGGCTGGAACGACCCATTCCGGTACGGTCAATATCAGCGTACCGTCCGGCGCGTCGAGCCAGCACGTACAGATCGTCGTTACCGATGATAACGGCTCGCGTGTCGTCTACGACCGCAACCAGTCCGGCGGCGACAGTATCAGCAAGTCTGTCAGCGGCGTCGGCAAGACACGGGTCAAAGTATACATCAACAATTCCCTGGTCCAGGACCAGTACATTTAACACCCTAGAGAGGTGCACAGGAGGAACATGACAAAAGGCAGGGTAATTAAGAATTACAACGGATTTTATTACGTAGATACAGGCGCGGCCAACCTGACGGAATGCCGTCGCCGGGGCAAGCTGAAGACGAAGATTCTCGTCGGCGACGAGCTGGAAATTACGGAGCTGGGTGACAACAAGGGCGTCATTGAAGGCCTCTTGCCACGGCGCAATGCTTTGCGGCGGCCGGCCATAGCCAATATCGACCAGATGTTTATCATCATGGCCGCCCAGTCACCGGATCCGAACTACTTTCTTCTCGACCAGATGCTCATGACCTGCGAATACGCCGGTATCCATCCTAAAGTCTGCTTCAACAAGTGCGACCTCAACCGTGACCGTGCCGAAGAGTACCGCGATTTCTATGCCAAATGCGGCTACGATGTGTATCTCGTTTCGGCCGCCACGGGCGACGGCATTGATGTCATCAAAGATCTCCTGCCCGGGCAGATGACTGCCTTCGGCGGCCCGTCCGGTGTCGGTAAATCGAGCCTCTTGGCCCGGATTCTCGGTCGTCCTCTGACGGTCGGCCGGGTGAGTGAAAAGATTGGCCGTGGCCGTCATACGACGCGCCATTCGGAAATCATGCTCCTCGATGAAGGCACGTATGTCGTCGATACGCCGGGCTTCAGTGCCCTCGAATTCGAACAGCTCGAGCCGCGCGAGCTCCTGCGCCTTTTCCCGGATTTGCTGGCCTACAGCGGCGGCTGCCGCTTTTCCTCGTGCCTGCACCGTAGTGAACCGGACTGCAGTGTCAAAGCAGCCCTGGTAGAGGGGAAAATCCAGCAGGAGCGGTACGACTCGTACTGCAAAGTACTCGACTCCATTTTAGAAAGGAAACGAAACTCATGGTAACTATTTGTCCCTCCCTCTTATCGGCTGATTTTTCCCGCCTGGCTGATGAAGTACAGGATATAGAAAAAGGCGGCGCCGACTGCCTGCACCTTGATCTCATGGACGGCCACTTTGTGCCGAACCTGACCTTTGGCGTACCTCTCGTAGCCAGCCTGCGATCCCATACCAAGCTGCCCTTTGATGCCCACCTCATGGTGGAACATCCGGAAACGTACATTGAAGACCTGGCCAAAGCCGGCGTCACGTACGTCACGGTCCATCAGGAAGCGTGCGTTCACTTGGACCGCGTCATCCAGCAGATTCATGAAGCCGGTATGAAGGCTGGTGTAGCCCTCAATCCGGCTACGCCTGTGAGCGCCTTGTCGTGCGTGGCCAGCCAGCTGGACATGATCCTCGTCATGAGCGTCAACCCTGGCTTTGGCGGCCAGAAATTCATTCCCTATGCTCTCGATAAGATCCGTGCTGCCCGGACACTCCTCGACCAGGCTGGCAATTGCCAGGCCGTTGTCGAAGTGGATGGCGGTGTCAACGCTAAGACCGTGGCTGCCGTCAAAGAAGCTGGTGCTGATTTCCTCGTCGCCGGTAGTGCTGTTTTCGGTGCGCCAGACCGGGCTGCCGCTATTGCCGCTTTACGCTGACCAGCTGATGACTTGTCATCATTCACTCCTTGTGATACAATTAACAATGTAAAAAATGAATACATACATAAAGATAGTCTTTGGGGCAAGGTGAGAAGGTGTAGGCTTTCAATTCCTGACCGGCGGTAAAGTCCGCTAACCCTCGCGGGGGTTGAACCGATGCAATTTCGGTACCGACAGTAAAGTCTGGATGGGAAAAGACAAGTACCTTTGTTTACTGTGCTCAAAAAGGCTATTGGCATGTACTGTTGCCCATAGCCTTTTTCTTATTGAATAAGAAAAAACGGAAAGGAAGGAAGAACGTGAAACCCATTGATTATATGCGGGAAGCCCTTTCACTGGCCCGGCTGGCCTTAGGCTACACCGCGCCCAATCCGGCCGTCGGCTGTGTTATCGTCAAAGACGGCGAAGTCGTCGGCCGAGGTTATCATCGTAAGGCCGGTACACCTCATGCTGAAGTATGGGCCTTGCGCGAAGCAGGGGACAAGGCTGAAGGCGCTACGGTCTACGTCACTCTCGAACCGTGTGCCCATTATGGCCGTACACCGCCGTGTGCGCGGACGCTCGTCGAACGCAAAGTCGGCAAGGTCGTCATGGCCATGCTTGATCCGAATCCCCTCGTAGCCGGCAAAGGGGCAGCCATCCTTCGCCAGGCCGGTATTCCCGTAGAGGTAGGACTTCTCTCGAAGGAAGCAGCCCGCTTGAACGAAGTATTTATCAAAAATATGATGGTCGAAAAGCCCTTCATTACGGCCAAATTGGCCCAAAGCCTGGACGGCCGTATTGCCTCGCGGACCGGCAAGTCCCAGTGGATTACGAACGACTGGGCCCGCAGCAAGGGCCATTACCTGCGTTCCATTTACGACGGTATCCTCGTCGGCATCAACACGATCATTACGGATAACCCGCTTCTTACGTGCCGTATCGAACGGGAAGCCCACGACGCGCCGCACCAGCCTGTACGCATTGTCCTCGATACGTACGGACGCATTCCCGAAACGGCTCTGGTCCTGACGGATAAGACGTCGCCCACTATCGTCGTCACGACGACCCTTTGCGATACAGACAAGATGCGCCGCCTCAAGGATATGGGAGCTCGCGTCATCCTGGCGCCCTTGGGCAGTGATGGCCACATCGATTTGCCGCAAATGCTCGACCTCCTTTGGCAGGAAAACATTCGCAGCATTCTCGTCGAAGGTGGTAGTACCGTTCAGGGCAGCTTCTTCGACCACAAGCTCGTCGATAAAATCTATGCTTTCCTGGGCAATAAGGTTATCGGCGGCACCGGTGCCTTGCCCTCTGTAGGCGGCGTCGGCGTAGATGAGCTGGGCGAATGCATGCCACTGGCGTATGACTCGGTCGAGCTCCACGATGGCAACATCCTGATTACAGCTTATAATACACAAAGGGAGGGTGCATATGTTCACTGGCATCATTGAGGAACTGGGCACCATCGGCGCTATGGATCGCCGGCCCGATTCCATCCGCCTGACAATTCAGGCAGAAAAAGTACTGGAAGGCACGCAGATTGGCGACAGTATTGCCGTCAACGGCGTCTGCCTTACCGTTACATCCCTGACAGACAAGGCCTTTACGGCCGATGTCATGCACGAAACGATGAACCGCTCGTCCTTGAGCGAAGTCTCGAGAGGCTCCCAGGTCAACCTGGAACGGGCCGTAGCCGTAGGCTCCCGCCTGGGCGGCCACATCGTCAGCGGCCATATTGATGGCACAGGCCACATTACGCGCATTGCCAACGACGGCATTGCCCGCCTCATTACCGTCGGTATTCCCAGCGATATGGCGCCGTTTATCGTCGAAAAAGGCTCCATTGCCATCGACGGCATCAGCCTTACCGTCGCTTCTGTCGGCCCGTCGCAGTTCACGGTGTCCATCATTCCGCACACTATGTCGAACACGACGCTGCTGACTAAACAACCCGGTTCCATTGTCAATCTGGAAACAGATGTGATAGGAAAATATATACACAATTTTACAGTAGGCTATAGTCATCAGGGGAGCACCCTGACGCTGGAAAAACTGCTGGAAAACGGATTTTAAATCCCTAATACGATAAGGAGAGTGTCATTATGGTACAAATTAAAGAAGGCAATTTAATAGGTTCTGGTATAAAGGTCGGCATCGTTGTCGCCCGTTTCAACGAATTCATCTGCAGCCGTCTCTTAGGCGGTGCGTACGACGCCTTGAAACGTCATGGCGTAGCCGAAGAAGATATTACGACGGCTTGGGTTCCGGGCTCCTTCGAAATCCCTTTGATCGCCCAGAAAATGGCTGAATCAAAAAAATACGATGCCGTAATCTGCCTCGGTGCAGTCATCCGCGGTGCTACGAGCCACTACGATCTCGTTTGCAACGAAGCTGCTAAGGGCGTAGCCCAGGTCAGCCTGAAATCCGGTATTCCTGTTCTCTTCGGCATTATTACGACGGAAAATATTGAACAGGCCATCGAACGGGCAGGCACAAAAGCCGGCAACAAAGGCTTTGACGTGGCTACCAGTGCCATCGAAATGGTCAACCTCATTCGCGAACTCTAAGAATTCCATAAAACGCGGCCACTGTGCCGCGTTTTTTTTACAAAATCACAACACGGGAGAATATACCTATGCTACAGATCAACGGACAACGGCTTTTGAACCATATACAAAGGTTGGGAACTATCGGTCACGACGGTCCGGCAAGCCGCACGCGCCTGGCCCTTTCCGATGCCGATAAGGAAGGACGCGACCTGGTCGTGACATGGATGCGCGAGCTCCAGCTTCGCATCGTCATCGACCAGGCAGGCAATATAACAGGAATTTGGGAAACAGCTGCAAACAAGGACCAGGCACCGGTTCTTACGGGCTCCCACATTGACACGGTCATCCACGCCGGCCCTTACGACGGTTGTCTGGGCGTCCTGGCTGGTCTCGAAGTGATTCAGACCTTACAGGAACAGGGCTTCCAGCCACGCCGTCCTTTGGGGGTCACGGTTTTTATGAACGAAGAAGGTGTCCGTTTCCAGCCGGACCTGGCCGGTTCTCTCGCCTTCGCCGGTGGCATTACGCCGGCCCAGGTCTATGCCTGCATCGATAAAGATGGCCTGCGCCTGGGTGATGAACTGGCCCGCATTGGCTATTTGGGCACGGCAGAGGCGACGGCCATCAGGCCCTATGCCTTTTTGGAGTTCCACATCGAACAGGGCCCGGTCCTCGACGCTGCCGGCATCCAAATCGGTATTGTCGAAGGCATTCAAGGCCTCCACTGGCAGCGTGTCACCATAGAAGGTAAGGCTAATCATGCCGGTACGACGCCGATCAACCTGCGTCATGATGCAGGCCTGGCAGCTGCTAAGGTCAACGTCTACGCCCGCACGCTGGCCGAAACCTACGGCGGCGTCGCTACCATCGGTACGCTGGCGCTTAAACCGAATGCCGTCAATGTTATTCCCAGAGAGGCTGTCTTTACGATCGATCTGCGTCATCCTGACACAGACAAGCTCGCTGCTGTCGAACAGGCTCTCGATGAGTTCTATACAGGCCTGCACCAAACGGACCACGTGCAGATCAGCGTGGAGCATATGACCGCTTTCAATCCGGTCCATTTCGACGACCGTTTGATCCAGCTCGTCGAAGATGCAGCGCAAAAACGGGGCTATTCGTCGCAGCGCCTCGTCTCCGGTGCCGGCCAGGACGCGCAAATGATGGCCCGCATTTGCCCGACGGCCATGATTTTTGTCCCCAGCATTGGCGGCATCAGCCATAGCCCGGATGAATACACGCCAGATGAAGACGTGTGCCGTGGCGCCAACGTCCTTTTGGAAACCCTGTCTGTCCTGGCCACGCGGGCATGACACGTCGCTATTCTCTATGTGAATAGCAGGGCTGTATTGACAAGAATAATGAAAACAAGTATGATAAAATAGTAATTATTAATAAATATAGCTCGTAGCAAAGGGGGATATATCAGATGACAACAGAAACCAAAAAAGGCCCGTTCCGTTATGACGTGGTCGGCAGCTTTTTACGGACAGATCGCATCAAAGAAGCACGCCAGGCAGCAACGGCAGGCACACTGGACCCAGCCGGTCTGCGTCAGATTGAAGACGAAGAAATTACGAAGCTGATCGATAAAGAAATAGAAATTGGCCTCAAAGCCGTGACGGACGGGGAATTCCGCCGCAGCTACTGGCACCTCGATTTTCTGGAACAGCTCGAAGGGGTAGAGCACATTAAAGCCGAACACTGGTCCGTCGCCTTTAAAGGCCATCAGCCTAAGGCAGCAACGCTGCAAATTACAGATAAAGTAGATTTTGGTGACCACCCGTTCCTCAAGGACTTTGCCTTTGTCAAAGCCGCAGCTGGAGACCGGGCCGTAGCTAAATTTACTATCCCATCGCCGTCTATGCTGCATCTCATTTGCTGCGTCCGCGCTGAGGAATACCAGCCCATTCCGCGCTATGAAGACGAAGCCGTCCTCTTTGAAGACATTGCCAAAGCCTATCGCAAGGCCGTCCATGCCTTCTACGATGCAGGCTGCCGCTATCTCCAGCTCGACGACACGTCGTGGGGTGAATTCTGTGACGAAGAAAAACGCCAGGCCTATGCAGCCCGTGGCTTCGACCTGGACCGCATTGCCCGGGAATACGTCAAAGTCATTAACTACGCCATTGCCGATAAACCGGCTGATATGACCGTGACTATGCACATTTGCCGCGGCAACTTCCGCTCTACGTGGTTCTCGTCCGGCGGCTATGAACCGGTTGCAGAAATCCTCTTTGGTGGCTGCCACGTCGACGGGTTTTTCCTTGAATACGACTCAGACCGCGCCGGCGGCTTTGCACCGTTGCGCTTCATTCAGAACCAGAAGGTTGTCCTCGGCCTGGTAACGAGCAAGTTCCCGCAGCTTGAAAAGGAAAGCGACCTCATCGCCCGTATTGAAGAAGCCTCGCAGTACGTACCAAAGGACCAGCTCTGCCTGAGCCCGCAGTGCGGCTTTGCTTCGACAGAAGAAGGCAACGAAATGACGGCTGAACAGCAGTGGGACAAACTGCGTCTCATTAAGAGAACAGCTGAAAAGGTTTGGCCTGACGCCTAATAGGCAGATTCATCCAATTGCATACAAAAGACGCTATCGTGCAGATGGCGTCTTTTTATTTTTTTTCTTGCTAAAAATCCGAAATCGTACTATACTAGACATGTATTAATGTACGATTTCGGATTTTTAAGGAGTGATAGAATGGAAGATATACGCGCTATTATGCGCAAGCTGAGCATGGCTCTTAACAATATCGATGAAATCTACTACACAGATGTGGCTAAAATGGGTCTGGGCAAGTCTCTATTGTGGCTTCTCTATGCCCTCGACAATGGCGAAGCCCATTCGCAGCGGGAAATCTGCGCTCAGTGGGGCTTTCCCAAATCGACACTCAATTCGACAATCAAGCAGGCTGAAGCCAAGGGCTATTTGACGTTGACGCCCATTCCAGGCAAGCGCCGGGAAATGAGCATCCATCTTACGGCAGCCGGCGAGGCCTACGCCCATGCTGTTCTGGCTCCCATTTACGAAGCAGAGAACAAGGCCCTGGCCGAAACGGTAGCCTTCTATTCACCGGAATTTATCGAAGCCCTGGTATACTTCAATGGCCGCCTGAAGGCTGCCTTTGCAGAGCAGATTGCTGCCGCTCAGAAGGTTCTCGATAAGTCCTAAGAAAGGAACTAGTATGCGTACACTCATTCCATTTCTCAAACCCTATAAAGGCCTTATCCTGCTCATCCTGGTCATTACTATCGTCGACGTAGGCGGTACTCTCTATATTCCGACCCTCGTGGCAGACATGATTAACATTGGCGTCTACAGTGGCAACCTGGCCCTGGTCCTTCAGAAAGGGGCTCTCATGTTTGCCGTCGCCCTCGTCGCTGCAGCAGCGGCACTCTTATCCTGTTATTTATGCGTCCGCCTGTCAGCCCTCCTGGGCCGGGACCTGCGCAACGCCTTATACGACCACTCCCTGACCTTTTCGACGAGTGACTTTGAACGTATTGGCACAGGTTCCATGATTACGCGTACGCTTAGTGACGTCAGCGTCGTCCAGCAGGCCTTCATCTGGTCCCTGCAGATGATCCTGCCCGTACCGGCCATGTGTGCCTTAGGCGTCATCATGTCTTTTGCCATCAACCGGACCATGGGTCTGGTCATGATCGGCGTCACGGTCATCGTCTTAGGCGGTGCCATCATCATTACGCACAAAGCCTCCTTCATTTATGAAAAAATGCAAGGCTTCCTGGACCGTATCAACCTGGTCCTCAGGGAAAACGTCACGGGCATCCGCGTCATCCGGGCCTTCAATAAGGAGCAGTACGAAGAAAAACGGCTGCGTAAGACCTTTGAAGATTACGCCCTATCTGCTATTAAGGCGAACAGCCTCTTTTTCGGCTTGGAAAGCCTGGCTATTTTTGTCATGAATGCCTGCATCGTTTCCATCCTTTGGCTGGGCAGCAACCAAGTCGGCCTGGGACGCATGGCTATCGGCGATATTACGGCTGTGACGGAATATGCCTTGCTCATCCTCTTTTATATCATCATGGCCCAAATGGTTGTCATCGTCCTGCCACGCTCCCGTGTCTGCTTGCGACGCATTCATGAAGTCCTGCAGCAGTCGCCGGAAATCAGCGATGCTGCGACGACAGTACCGGTGCTTGCCGGAACAGAAACAGTGTGCCGCTTTGACCACGTATCCTTCCGCTTTCCCGACGCTGAAGCGGCAACCTTGTCGGACCTGACCTTTGCTTTGCGCCGTGGCACGACAACCGCCATCATTGGCAGTACCGGCAGCGGCAAGTCGACCATTGCCAAGCTGATCCTGCGCTTCCACGACGTGACAGGCGGTGCCATTGCTGTAGACGGTGTCGATGTACGCCGTTTGAGCCAGGAAGAGCTGCGTCAGCACATTGCTTATGTGCCGCAAAAGGCCTGGCTGTTTTCCGGTACGATTGCGGCCAACCTGCGCTATGGAAACGAAGACGCGACGCCGGCTGACATGTGGCATGCCCTGGATGTCGCCCAGGCCGGATTCGTCCGAAACCTGCCCGGCGGTCTCGACGCGCCTGTGGCCCAAGGGGGAACCAACTTCTCAGGCGGCCAGAAACAGCGTCTGGCTATTGCCCGGGCCCTGCTTAAAAAGGCGGATCTTTATATCTTTGACGATAGCTTTTCGGCCCTCGATTTCAAGACTGATGCGGCCTTGCGTCATGCCTTGGCAAAGGAAGTAGGCAAGAGTGCCGTCCTGATCATTGCCCAGCGCGTCAGCACCATCGCCCAGGCAGCGCAGATTCTCGTCCTCGACGATGGCAAAATGGCCGGTCTGGGCCGGCATGAAGACCTGGTGGCCTCGTGCCCGGTATACAGCCATATCGTAAGCTCACAGACGAAAGGAGGCGGCCTCCATGGCTGATGAAAAACAGGTTCCCCAGCGCAGCGACGCAGAACCACAGCTTGATTATGAATACAGCATCGAACGGCCCCAGGCAGCCGGTGAGACCTTGAAACGTCTTTGGCAGACCACGGCTTATGCCCATGGCCGATTGGTCCTCGTCCTGTGCTCGGTCCTTATCTATACAGCTCTCATGATTGCTGCCCCTTGGTACAGTGCCGGCATTGTCAACCTCCTTTGGGATAATATCAAAGCCAGTCAAAGCGTAGGCGCAGCCTTCCAGGTGACGTGGCACCAAGGGGGAGAGGAGATTGCCTTTTTGGCGCTCCTGTATTTTGGCGCCTGGCTTTTCTATACCTTTCAGTCGTACATGATGCTCACCTTTGCCGAAGGACTGAACCTGCGTTTGCGCACGGCTCTCAGTGAAAAGCTCAACCGTTTGCCCCTGTGCTATTTCGATGGCCAGCGGACCGGCGCTGTCCTGAGCCGCTTTACGAATGACCTGGATAAGGTATCTGAAGCCCTGCAAAATGGTATCTTGCGCCTCTTTACGTCGACAGGTCTCCTCATCGGCTCTGTGGTCATGATGTTTCAGTTTCACGCCGGCCTGGCGCTTGTCTTCATTGCCTTTGCCCTGCTAGCCGTCGTCGTCACCCGCCTCTTTTCCCGCGTGACCCTGGAACGGGCCAGCACACGCCAGCAAAAGCTCAGCCTCGTCACAGGCCTCATAGAAGAAGCCTACAGCGGACAGGTTTTGATCAAGGCCTTTACGCAGGAAAGGCGCAGCGCTGCCAAGGTCCATGCAGCTACAGAAGAACTGGCCCGGGCGACAGAAAAGGCAGACTTTGCCATCAACGCTATCGACCCGGCCATCCGCCTCATCAACCGGCTGGGGCAGGTGGTCATTGCTCTTTTTGCCAGCTATCTCCTCATTGGCGGCAGTCTCACAGTCGGCGCCTTCCAGGCCTTTTTCCAATACGTCAATCAGGCCTCTGAGCCTTTAACAGAGGCGTCGTACGTCATCAACTCCATGCAGTCTGCCCTGGCCTCGGCCGAACGGGTCTACGCGTTGTTGGATGAACCGGAAATGAGTGCCGATCCGGCCGTACCGGTAGCACTCACGCAGGCTAAAGGAAAAGTCGTTTTCGACCACGTACGCTTTGGCTATGCCGATGCGGCCGGGCCGGACCTTATGGCAGACATTGACTTTGCCGTCGCCCCGGGCCAGAAAATCGCCATCGTCGGCGCTACAGGAGCCGGCAAGACGACACTCATCAACCTCCTCATGCGCTTTTACGATGTCAAGAGCGGCCACATTTACTTAGACGACGTCGATACGGCCAGCCTTACGCGCCACGATCTGCGGGAAAACTTCGGCATGGTCCTGCAGGATACGTGGCTTTTCGAAGGTACTATTGCCGAAAATATCGCCTACGGGAAACCAGCCGCTACGCGGGCTGAGATCATCGCTGCTGCCAAGGCCGCCCGTGTGGATTTCTTCGTCCGTACCATGCCCAAGGGCTACGATACGATCGTCGAAAACGATAATGAAAATATTTCCACGGGCCAGCGCCAGCTCCTGACCATTGCCCGCGTCGTCCTGCGCAACCCGCCGGTTCTCATTCTCGACGAAGCGACGTCCAGTGTCGATACACGGACAGAAATGGAAATCAACCACGCCATGCGCGACCTCATGGCAGGCCGCACGGCCTTCATCATTGCCCATCGCTTGTCGACCATCGTCGATGCTGACAAGATTCTGGTCATGGACCACGGCGCCATTATCGAACAGGGGACCCATAGGGAACTCCTGCAAAAAGGTGGCGCTTATGCGGCCCTCTATAATAGCCAGTTTGCTCCGGTGTAGGCAGAAGCCGGCATACAAAAAACAGCCCGTGCGGGCTGTTTTTTTTGTAGCACTTATTCATTCCAATCGATGCCATTGCCATAAAAGCTGCTCGGCGTACTGGCCTGCTGGACCGTAAGGATGACCGGCAGGGAGGTTTGTGTCGAAATCCAGCGCTGCAGGCGGCTGGCGTCAGCCGGACTCATTGGCGAGTGTACCGAGACATAGGCCTGGAAGGCCGTTGCCGTCATTACCTTTTTCTCTACATCTACGTGCAGGAGCGTACTGCCTGTAATTTCCTGTACGTCCGGGAAGAGCACCGGCGCTTCCTTATTGAGATTTTGGAGAACGCTCTGATCGGCAACTTCCCGCTTGTACGAATCGTAGTATTGTGTGGCCAGGTCTTTATAGGAATGGCCGTCGCTGTCCTTTACGGCATTGGCCAGACGGGCATTGACGATTTCCTGTACCTGGTCCTGGTTGATGGAATTGACGTTACCCTGAACGATGCGCAGCTTTACGTCTTTCAGGTATGTGTAGTGGTTCAGCTTTTTTTGCAGATCTTCCATATCAGCCTTTGACAACGCCATGCCAACGACGTCGACGTTGAGCGTACCGTCTTCGAGATTGTAGGCGACGACGTTGGCCGAATCGAGATCCATATCCTGGGAAACGAAGGCCTGTACCTGGGAATCGCGGATATTGTCGTTTACTGTAAGGTAGGCCATGTAAATACTGGGAATGGTGATGATAAAGCCAACGGCAATGAGGACGTGCTGCTGGAAATGGTAATGGGCTTCAGAAATATCATGGGCCATGGGCACCTTGAGGGCCTTAAAAATGAGGAAGCTCGAAAAGGCGATAAAGAAGCCGTTAATGAAAAAGAGGTAAATGGCACCTGTAAAAAACTTGAACGACCCCATAGCCAGGCCGTAGCCGGCCGTACAGAGAGGCGGCATGAGGGCCGTCGCAATGGCTACGCCGGGGATAACGTTGCTTTTTTCCTTGCGCGTATTGCCAATGGCACCGGCAATGCCGCCACAGAGGGCAATGAGGACATCCCACGCCGTCGGTGCCGTGCGGGCCAGCATTTCCGGTGACGGTGTCGTAAGGGGCGTCAGGGAAAAATAAAGGCCTGACGTAATGAGAGCAAAGACAATCTGAAAAGACATTTTGACGACAGACCGTTTGAGGAAGTGGAGGTCATACGTAGCCATGCCGTAGCCGGTTGCGACAATGCCGCCCATGAGGGGCGAAATGAGCATGGCGCCGATGATGACGGCTACGCTGTTCATGTTGAGGCCAATGGAAGCAATGAGTATGGCCATAATCAAGATAATCAGGTTGGCCCCGGTGACAGACGAATCCGCTTCAATACGGTCGGCAATTTCACTGATAGGCGCGCTGTCCTTGCGTATATCGAGCACTTCTTTCCAATTTGACATAGACACAGAAGATCACATCCTTAAAAACATATATACTTATTATAATATGTATTCTCTATAGATAGCAATACGAAAAGAGAATTAATTGACAAAATAGCTTGTCATAGCCTATCATAAAAGAAAAGCCCTCCTGGCGCGCATACGAAAGAGGTGATTTCTATGTTATTTATCATTCTGATTGGCATTATCAGTTTCTTCGTCGCTGTCCTGGCTGTCCAAAACTCTATGGCCGTCCAGCTGTCCTTCTTTACGTGGACCTTTGATTCCAACCTGATCATCGTCGTTATCATTTCCGTCCTTGCCGGCCTGGTTATCGCTGCCTGCTGGGGCCTCAAGCTCAAGACCCAGTCCGCTTGGCGTACACATAAGCTCAACGATCAGATCCAAAAACTGACCAAAGAAAACAAAGCCCTGCAAGGCGAAATTGCGGCCCTTAAGCAGCAATTGCCAGACGCCGTGCCGGAACTGGAAGACAAAAAAGAAATAGTCAAGCCGTGAATAGAAAAACCTTTTCCCTGTTTTTTTGGCAGAGAAAAGGTTTTCTATTATTTCGTTGCTTTTTTTAGAATTTTATTTTCTTCTACCGGTGCCGTTTCCATTTCGACATCCGGTTCAGGGCTCGTCGTAAAGCCAATGACACGCCGCGGCTCTTCCGGATGCGGCCGTTTCACGGCAACGAGGAGCAAATTGAGCTGGGACAGATGCTGCAAGAGCTCTACGCGTGATCCGTCTTCCAGTTCACCGTAAAAGACGATCATGTTCGGATCCCAATAGCCGACATCCTGAATGGAGAAGGTAATGTTGCCTGCCGATACGAGGCGGCCCCCGGCCTGTAAATCATCGGGCAGATCTTCTTCAAACTTATTGATCAGCGTGACAACGCGGGCGTACATGTCAGATGCCAAATAAGGCGTTTCCGGATCTTCCTCGTCGTCTTCCCCAGGCGCTGGGGGCAGGATTGGTCAGGACGAGCTGCTTTTTGTCGCCGTCCAAAATAATACCTGCCGGCGGTGTGACGATTGTCGCCGTATCATCGAGCACCGCTGTGTTTTCCGTAGCTTCCGCCGTTTTCGGTACGACAGTCGTTTCTATATCTTTCTTCGTTTCTTCCGTCATGATACATCACCTCTTATCATAGCTATTCGACATGAGAAAGGGGAAATCCTGCTATGGACCGGGGCGGGAAAAAAGATTGTCACTTTTCCCAAAAAGGTATATCATATAAAGATACAAGAAAGGAATTGATAATTATGAAAAAATGGATCATCGCTCTGGCTCTTAGCCTGTGCTGCACCATGCCGGCCCTGGCCGCAGATTGGGATTTTATGAACACCGATGCAGAAGGCTTGCAATATTACGTCGATAACCAGACTGCCGTCAAGACTCCGGAACGGGCTGTCATCTGGACGAAAATCGTCCGCAAGGACGGCTCGTATACCCTTGACCAATGGGCTATCCTGCACGAACAAAAAGAAATTGCCCTCATGAAATACGAAGTCTACAATGCTGCAGGTAAACGCATTCTTTCACGCAATGTAGGAGCCAAGAAAATCGAATGGAAGCCGATCAAACCGGGTATAGCCGAAGAACTGTACCAATCCATTTGGGAAACGGCACAACCGGCTGCAACGAAATAAGAAAACACGCAAAAACGCAAGTACGGGCACGGCGCCTGGCCTTGCGTTTTTTTGTTTGCCATAGATGGAAAAATCTAAATGATATAAACCAAGGCGGCTGAGGTAGCTCTTTTCTGTAAAATGTTTGTCAATCTCCTTTGCAAATACAAATCATGCGAAAGAGATATCACAACATAATTGAAAATTCTATTTTGTTATATTATAATAAAAGTATAAAGTACACCATATAACTCATCTTTACCTACGTTGAAAGGGGGCACTTCCTATGCAGCAATCAGCACTGTCCCAACAACAGTCTCTGCCGGTTTCTCAGCTGCCATATTCTGTACATGCCCAGCGGTATGTCATCCGTATTCGTACGGCGTGTGCCATGATAGCAGAGGATTTGATTCAATTGAAAGCTTCGCTTTTTTCCGTCTTTGATGCGGAAACGCGGGCTTCCGTATTTTTCAGTATCACGAATATAGAAGATGAGGTACAGGATATAAAAAAATCCCTGACAACTATGACGGGGCTCGATTCGATTGACCTTGTATGCAGCCGCATTCAGAGCAAGCTGCAGAGCATCCGTATGGAACTTGCCAATTCCCTCGATATTAGCGAATACAAGAAAGCCCGTAAAGAGCTGACCGATATTGCTTCGCGTATTCAATACGTAGAGGTTTGCATCCTCCGTATGATCTAGACTGATTTAAAAAAGAGCTATCTTTTCCTTAAAATAAGGAGAAGATAGCTCTTTTTTGCTTTCATTTCATTCATAAGAAATAAATAATAATTAAATCTTTTTGTAAGTTAATATAAATTATTCTATAATAAATTTAATCAATCATTAAGAATATTTATCTATAAGAAAAGAAGAGTAAATATCTATAATGATTAATACCCTGCAAAAGGAAAAGGTACGTATTCGATGTATCTGGAGCAGCGCAGCAGCATTTTCGTGGAAAAACCTGCTAAGACTGGAAAGGTGCTTGGGAGGCGCATTTGACAGTCCGTTTCCACAGTGAAGGTGATGTGTGTCAGCTCTGGAATGTTCTGTTTTTTGAAAGTGGGGACCCATGATGACAAATAGAAACAAACCCGTGCAGACGCGGGCACGGCCAATGGCAGCTGCTTGATGGGGCGTATGCAGCAAGGGCCGGAACGTACACCTGGCCGCAGGTTGCGCGCTACGCAGGAATGCCTGGCTAAGGGGCTGACGGGGTATTCAAACCCGTTGTTAGGTGTAGGAAGTGTAATCTGACGGACTTACGTACAGCACTGGGATAAGAGGAATCCCAAGTAGTATGTAAGTATGGAAACGACCCGGCAGTAATAAGTTTATACGTTTTATGAAACGAAATAGTAGAGGATTATTATACTGGAATAAACATATTTTATTTTACAATGCAATATGTTTATAAGTGGGTACTATTAGCGAGCATCAGCAAGGAGGAAAAAATGAATAGAGTTTACAAGGTTATCTTTAACCGTGTGAAAGGAAGATATGAGGTTGTTTCCGAATTAGCAAAAAATGGGGGAAAAGCCTCAGGCCATTCTTTCTTCACAACGATGGTTGGTTCTGGTGGGAAACTAACCAAGAGCGTCGTATTAGCCCTGCTTTTGTTGGGGAGCAGTTACGGGGTTACTGCGGCAACGGTCCATGATGGGGACACCTTGACGGGCAGTACGAATATTACGGTCACGAAGGATGATACAACAAACGATATTGTCATCACTGCGACGGGCTTGGCAACAACGGCTGACGTGAATGCGAATAAGACGGATATTACAGCAAACACGACACAAATCGATGCCAACAAAAAACAGATCAGCACCAATACAACCAATATTGCTACAAATAAACAGCAGATTGATGCCAATACCACACAGATTAACACGAATACGTCAGCTATCAATACGAACGCAGAAGATATTGCTACACTGCAGGCGGCCAATACGGCCTTAGGCGTAGATACGGATAAACAAGGCATAAAATATTTCCGTACCAAGGCCAGCGGCGCTGATGCAACCGCAACGGGTGATAAGGCCATTGCCATTGGCGAAAGTGCCCAAGCCACAGCAGAAAACGCTGTCGCCATGGGTGAAGAAGCTAAAGCCCAGTCTGCCGCTGCTGTAGCGCTCGGTGCCAAGGCAGAGGTCGTTTCACAGGCGAAAAATGGCATTGCCCTGGGAACGGGATCGATTACAGGCTCCCGCGCCGGTATGACGGCAGATGACGGCTCTCCCAGGTCATTATCGTAGGCGGCGGCGAAAATAGCGTTTCCATCGGTAATAGTGCCAATGCCCGTGGCAACTCGGCTATTGCCTTAGGGGATAATGCCGTCGTCATGAACGATGCCTTAGGTAATAACAAGATTACCAATAATGGCATTGCCATCGGCACGAAGACCATGACCGTCTCGGAAAACGGCGTAGCCATGGGGAACGAAGCGAAGGTCAAAGGAAACAGCCCGGCTGCCATGGCCATCGGTAACAAGGCTCTGGCAGAAAAAGCCAATGCCTTGGCTTTGGGTTCTGAAGCACAGGCGACCTATGGCGATAGTTTGGCCATCGGTTCCGGAGCAAAATCGACATATATTGAAACCGTTGCAGTTGGTAAAAATACCCTCGCTAAAGGGAATCAGGCCATTGCCTTGGGCAGTGGCACGACGGCTAACGCAGATAACGTCGTATCCATCGGCCATGCAGCCGTTGCTGATGCGGAATTTTCAGTAGCCATAGGGGAAACGGCTGGCGCAGGCATGGTAGGTGACCCCAACCACGTCAATGGTTCCCATGTGGTTATCGGCAGACGGGCCGGCCAGAATATTAACGGCTCTGAAGATATCGCCTTAGGCGTCGATGCCGGTAGTAATGTAAAAGGCAATTATAATATCGCCATCGGTTCTGCAGCCGGTACCTTCCTGGGCGATAATACGGCAGGCTCAACAGATAACTCCCTGGCTGGCTATAACGTGTCCCTGGGCTATCATGCGAATAACTATAGTGCCGCCACGGCAATTTCTGAAGCCACAGCCTTAGGTGCCAATACGGTAGCGAAAACACACGGTACAGCTGTAGGCGCTACGTCGAAAGCCACTGCCAATGGAGCGACGGCCGTAGGCTTTACGTCCCTGGCAGAAGGGGAAAAATCTATGGCCCTTGGCGAAGAATCCATTGCCCGTGGTACAGGCAATGTAGCCATCGGCGGTGGTGCCCTGGCTACAGCCGCTATGGCGTCGGGTAATGCCTTCCTGACGAATACGACGGCGACACAGGTCGTTTCTGTAGGCAATGGTGCATCCATGAGCGATTACGGGTATCGCCGCATCGTCAACGTAGCTGACGGCGCTGCCGATCAGGATGCCGTTACGGTAAAACAGCTGAAAGCCTTACAGTCCAATTTCTTTACAGAAATCCAGAAACACGATCCCAGTACGACGAGTGGCAACGCTGTGACCTATTCTGGCAGCAATAATGAATATGTCAAACTCAAGGATACGAATGGCAATGCCGTACAGATTCAAAATGTAAAAGATGGCGTCGATGCAGGCGATGCTGTGAATAAGGGGCAGTTGGACAAGGCTGTCGATAATGCCAAGGTCCATTACTACTCCGTAAAAACGGATGATACGCAGACGCCAAAAAATAACTACAACAATGATGGTGCCGTAGGGGCCGATTCTTTGGCCATGGGCGTTAATGCCAAAGCGACCAATGAACGGAGCATGGCCGTAGGCAATAATGTCACAGCCGAAAGCGATGGCAGCATTGCCGTCGGTGTTGGTTATAAGAATACAGACGGTACGATGAGCGAAACGAAAGCAGAAACGGGCTATCAGTATAATACGGCCATCGGTGCCGGTGCCCAGACTGCCGGCGATAATTCCCTCTCTATCGGCACGCGTGCGGCCGTTAAGCAGAAAAACGGCTCGGCTGCCAACAGCAGTAAGGAATCCATTGCCATTGGCTACCTTTCGGAAACGTCCGATACGCGGGGAATCGCCATGGGGGCAGAAGCCAGGAGTGTAGCCAAAGGCGCCAATGCCATTGGTGACCGGGCAAACGCATCGGGCATCGATTCCATTGCCATCGGCACCAAAGCCGTCGATGCGCTCTCTACCAATTCCATCGCCATGGGCACCAGTGCCACTGTAGAAAAAGGCAGCAGCGCTGCCGTCATCGGCAATGGTTCGGCTGCTACCAATGCGGTCAATGCCAATGTGTTTGGCACAGGCAGTTCCGTTACCAATGGGAAGGACGATGACACCGTAAACAACAACAGCCTCATCGGCAACAGCAACAAAATCACCAGAAACGATGCCCAGTCGATTACCAATGTTACCGTCAGTGGTAACACCAATACGGTACAAGGGATTTCTGATGACAGCAGTGCCGCCGATGCAGCTAAGATCGATAAAATCAACATTACTGGTACGAATAACACTGTAACTCTCAGCAACAATGGCCTGCCTATCGAAGACGTGACCATTATGGGGAACGGCAATATGATAGCACCGCCCTTAAAACATGATCCAAATGCCAAAGCCCTCTCCAATATTCAGATCCTCGGCTCTAACGTAACCGCCACGCTGGGTAATTCTGTATACCTGGGCACAGGCTCCACTGCCGTAGCCGGCGCAACGGCCCAAACGGCAGGCGCAGGTACCTATAATGATGTCTACGGCGTAGCCGCTAAGAAAGCCGATGGTGTCGTTACGATCGGCAGCGTCGGCCACGAACGGCGCCTGCAAAACCTGGCCTCCGGTCTCGTCAGCGAAACCAGTACGGATGCCGTCAACGGCAGCCAGCTCTATCTGCGCACGTTGCCCCTGCGCTTTGCCGGGGACAACTCGACCATCGGCGCTACAGCTGAAGCAGACCAGAATGTCATCCACCGTGCTTCCAACCAGGCCATGTCTATCGTCGGCGGTGCCAGCGTCAGCAACCTGAGCGACAACAATATTGGCGTCATTTCCAATACGTCGGATAATACCCTGACAGTGAAACTGGCCAAAGACCTGACCGGCCTTACCAGCGTCACTACAGGCGATACGAAGCTGACAACGAATGGCCTGACCATCACGGGCGGCCCGTCTATTACCAAGACCGGTATCAACGCAGGTGGCAAGCAGATCACTAACGTAGCCAGTGGCGGCACGGTAGATTCGAACGGCGCCAACATCGGCGATATTAAGGCTGCCATCAATACGGCCACTACCAATATTACGAATACGCTGACGACAAAGGGCTTTGGCCTGACAGCAGAAGATGGCAATACAGTGCACAAAAACCTCGGTGAAAACGTCGAAGTCGTCGGCGACAGCAAAAACATTTCCACTAAGGTCAATAACGGCAAGGTAGAAGTTTCCCTGAATGACGACATTTCCGTTACCAGCGTGACGACTACCGACGCTGCCGGCAACAAGACGGTTACGACCGGCGCAGGCACGACCATGACCGATACAACAGGAAATCAGACCGTCATCAACGCCCAGGGCATAACGATCACGCCAAAGAATCCGGGCACAGGGAAGACGCCTGTCAGCCTGACCGGCAGTGGCCTCGATAACGGCGGCAACCAGATTCACAACGTCTCTGCCGGTACAGCCGGTACAGATGCCGTCAACGTCAGCCAGCTCAAGGACGAAATTGCCAAGAACGCCACGAAGATGGCCAATGGCAAGAATACCAACGTCACGGGTACAGGCACGGCGGCAGATCCCTTCAAAGTCAACGTCAATGACAATCTGGTCCTCGGCGAAACAGGCACGAGCGGTATTGACGGCTCCGTCGACGTCCATAGCAAAGACGGTTCGTCCGTTTCCATCAAAGACGGTGCCATCGGCCTGAGCGGTGCTAACGGCGCCAATGCCTTGACACTGAAGAGCGATAAAGGTGCAGCCGGTGTGACGGGCACAGACGGCCTGACCCGCATTACCTACGTCGATGGTAACCAAACGAACCATCAGGTAGCTACCCTCGACGACGGCTTGAAGTTTGCCGGCAACACCGGCAGTGCAGCCAAAAAACTGAACGAAACCATGACCATCAAGGGTACGGGCACAAAAGAAGACAGCGCCTATAGCTCGGAAAACATCAAAACCATCGTCGATCAGGGCGATTTGATCATCGCCATGGATAAGAACCTCAAGGCCGACTCCCTCACCGTTGGCGGCAAAGGGGCAGACGGTAAGGACGGCGTCGACGGTTCTATTGGCGTAAAAGGCAAGGACGGCAAGGATGGCGTAACCATTTCCTCCGCCGGCAAGGATGGCAAAGACGGTACAGACGGCCATATTGGCATCAACGGCAAGGACGGTGCGTCTGCAGATATTCACGTCGTCAAAGGTGCCAACGGTGTCGATGGTACTGACGGCTATAACGGCAAGGACGGCATCGACCGTATCGTTTACGAAGACCACAATGGCAATACCCAGACCGTAGCTACCTTAAATGATGGCATGAAATACGGTGGCGATACAGGAACCGTCATTAACAAGAAGCTGAACGAACAAGTAAACGTCGTAGGCGGCATTACGGACGAAGCCAAATTGACTACTGCAGATAACATCGGCGTTGTCTCCGACGGCAATAGCAACCTCAAGGTTCGTCTCTCTAAAGACCTGACAGGCCTCAATAGCGTTACCTCTACGATCATCAACGGCGACACCATTCACGCCGGTGATACGGTCACTATCAACAACCAGGGCATTGACATGGGCGACACGAAAATTACGAACCTGAAGAATGGCGATATTTCTTCTACCTCGACGGATGCCGTAAATGGCGGTCAGCTCTATAGGCTGCAATCCCGTCTGGGCACGCAGATCAATCGCGTCGGCGCCAGTGCGGCTGCCTTATCTGCCCTCCATCCCCTGGACTTTGATCCGGACGACAAGTGGGACTTTGCTGCCGGTTATGGCAACTACAAGAATGCCAATGCCGTAGCTATCGGTGCCTACTATCGTCCCAACGAAGACACCATGTTTAGCGTAGGCGGTTCCTTCGCCGGTGGTGAAAACATGGTCAACGTCGGTGTCAGCTGGAAATTTGGCCAGACGAACCGCGTCTCCCGGTCACGCGTTTCCATGGCGAAAGATCTTCTGGCGATGAAGCAGCAGATTGAAGTATTGACGAAGAAATTAGCGGCCTATGAAACAGGCCAGCCGGCCAAAGCTACAGCACCGGCAACCGGCTCAGTAAACTTCCCGGATGTGCCGGAAAATCATTGGGCGTACCAGTATGTGAAGTCCTTGGCAGCAAGAGGCTATCTTAAAGGCTATCCTGATGGCGAATTCAAAGGCGACCGCACGATGACACGCTACGAATACGCAGCCATCATCTATAGAGCCCTGCAGAATGGCGCACCTTCTGATGGCTATATGACACGCTCTGTAGACGAATTCGGACCGGAACTGGTTAAAGTACAGAATATCGACCGCTTCCGCGTAGACCGTATCTCTGGTCAAGATAACGACCGCAATAAGGTGGAACGTGTCCGGGTCAACGACCAAGACAACAAAGCACAAAATGAATACCGTGATGTATATGGTTCGCACATTACTAAATAGTTAGCCACAGCTTTATAGGAGCTATACAAAAAGGAGACCTTGACGGGTCTCTTTTTTGTATGACTGTTTTTGAGGAAGTGAAACGTAATACGTAATTATTCTATTAGATACTATATCTGAAAACAATAAAATTACTAAAAAATAAAAAATATTACTTGAAAGAAAGAACAATTAATTATAAAATGAAATTGAATCATTGCTTTTTTCTTATAAAAGAAGAAGTCTGCATAATGCACGCCATGTGCAAACGAAAAAATGTAATGGGATCGGCGCTACGACGCCAAGCTGGCACAACGGAGAGAAGAACCTGCTAAAGACCGTACGCCGCGTGGGGAAGTCGTACCGTTTGGAATAACCGGTTGTCCCTATGCAAAGGCCTGCTGACGGCCAGCACCCATCCCAGAGGTTCTGTATTTCGAAAGTGGGGGTCTACTATGACAAAAAGAACAACAATCCTACGCTCTTTGATCATCTCCTGTCTCCTCTGCGGCACCGCAGCCGTACCAGCCTTTGCTACGGCTGTGACGCTGGAGGGTTTAGTTTCGGAGGCAACGGTTACCGGCAATAGTGACACAGGGACGCCAAGCGGGAATACGGTGACTGGCGATGGCATTTCATCGAGCGGCCTGGAGGAATTGGATGGAGGTTTATATGTGAATGACGCAGATGACTCCAGCAATAATACCGTAACACTGAAGAACAGCAACCTTTCCATTTTAATAGTTGGCGGTAACACGAAAAACGGTCAGGCTGAGGGAAATAAAGTATATGTATCCAACTCTGATGAAAAATCCAATTCCAGTATCAGAGGCGGTTCATCTGAAACGGGAAATGTCGTAGGAAACGTGGTCGAGTTCGACGGGGGGCCTGCTTATAATATCATTGGCGGCAGCACGGGTTCAGGCGTGGCATCCGGCAATATTGTCAATGTCAAAGCGGGAACAACCTTCAATGAAATTCATGGCGGCTACAGCGCAAATGGCGCAGGGGCAGTTTCCGGAAATACCGTTACCCTGGATGCAGTAACTGGAGCAGCTACGGTCATTACCGGCGGAACGACCTATGGCGATGCTAAAGACAATACACTTACCATTACCAAGAATTTTACGGGCAAAAGCAATGCGGCATATGGCGGTCAGGGCATGAGGGATGTCACGGGCAACAAGGTGACCATGTCCGGTGGAACCGTATACAGTCTGGCAGGCGGATACAATGAAGGCGACGGCCTCACAGAAAATAATAGTGCCGAAATGGACGGCGGCAAAGCCAATATCGTGTATGGTGCATTTGCGCAGCAGGGGACAATTAATGATAATAAGCTGACAATCAATGACGGAACTATCGGAGCTGCCTATGGTGGTTATGGTGCTTTTGGTACAATCAGCAACAATAAGGTCATCATGTCGGGCGGACAGACCGATTCCTCTATAAGTCTTTCTGGTACGATGAGTGAAGGAAATGAAGGAGGTGTTTTTGGCGGTGCTGCTTTTGTCGGGACAGTTGAAAACAACGGTGTAAAAATCTCCGGCGGCCAGGTGGGCGGCAATGTGTATGGCGGCTGGGTCAGCAAATATGCTGATGAAATGGACAGCAATTCCAACGTTTCTTCCAATACCGTGGAGATTTCCAATGTGACTCTTCCTGGCGAAGTCTACGGCGGCTACACACCTAAAGGCGACGCCACGGGCAACGCGGTCACCATCGAAAGCGGCACGATCAATAATAACGTCTACGGCGGCAGCACGGCCAAAGGGGATGCCAATGGCAACTCCGTCACGATCCAAGGCGGGACGATTGAAATGTCTGGCGGGACGACGAGCGCCAAGGTCATTGGCGGGGAATCCGTGTCCGGCAGCGCCAATAACAATACCGTCACTATGACTGGCGGGAGTGCTTCGGCCAATGTGATCGGCGGCTATGCTGATAGTGCAAACAAGGACGGAACGGGCACTGGCACGGCCAATGGAAATATCGTGAAGATCTCCGGCGGCACGGTCGATGGGGAAGTCACGGGCGGTCTTTCCACTGGCTCAGGCTCTGCTTCTGGAAACCAGGTGATCATATCCGATTCAGGAAGCATTGCCGGAAATAGACAGATTATAGCGGGCCATGCATCTGGCACAGGCACAGCGGATAACAATATACTGACCCTGGAATCCGGTTCTGTTTCCGGGAATGCTTACGGAGGCCTCTCGGATGGCAGTACGGCTACGGGCAATACTGTGAAAGTGGCTCTCACAGGTACTGCTTCCATCACAAGCGCCGTTGGCGGCAGAGGCCAGACGGGAGCCAGTGACAATAAAGTCATCATGACCAGCGGAACGGCGCAGTCGATTACCGCAGGATATGCCGAGACAGGCGATGCTTCGCATAATACCGTAGAAATGAGCGGCGGTACGTCCACGCTCGTTGCAGCTGCTCAGAGCGGAGACGGCAACGCCACAGGCAATACAGTCTCCATGACTGGCGGAACTGCATGGGAAGTCATTGCCGGCTATGGCCGTACGGGAGCTTCTGGAAATACGGTGACCATCTCCGGCGGAACAGTCGGAGGGGGTACAGAATCCGTTTTTGGTGGAAAGTCGGAAAACGGAGATGCCGTCTCCAATACCGTTATGATCAAAGGCGGTGACGTCAGTGGTGATATCTACGGCGGCCAGGCAGGCGACGACACAAATGGCGAAGGCAAGGCGGATAACAACACGGTTACCATAGAATCCGGGAACACTGCCGGAAGAGTCTTTGGCGGTGACTCCGAAATGGGTTCAGCTTCCGGCAATACAGTCACCATTGATGCCACAGGTACGGGAACACTGTCTGAGGTAGATGGCGGCAAGGGCAGAACCACAGCGCAGGACAATAAGGTCATTTTCAATGGCGGCACAGCAGGCACACTGTATGGCGGAAACGTTGTGGGCCATACAGATGGCAAGCAGGGCGCTGTCAATAATACCGTTGAAGTCAATGGCGGCACGGTCACAATGACTATCGGCGGAGTTTCCGGGGTTGCAGCGACCGGCAATACCGTAACCGTCACAGGCGGGGACGCGGGAATGGTTATGGGTGCCATGGCCAGTGGCAAGGCTTCCGGGAATAAAGTCGTTATTTCCGGCGGTACAACCGGCAGTACGTATTTCGGCGTGGCAGGCGGCGTTACAATACTGGGGAATGATGCCATTTCCAATACAGTCACTATTTCCGGCGGTGAAATCAAGAACGATGTCATGGGCGGGTATGCTATGACCAGCGGTTCTTCCTCAGGAAATGCCAATGGAAATACGGTCAATTTCTCCGGCGGTACGCTTGACACCGGCATCTACGGCGGCAAATCTGACGCCGGTGCAGCCGATGACAACACGGTCAATATTCTTGCTGGCACGCTTAATCCGGAAATGAGCCTCTACGGCGGCTACAGCACAACCGAAAGCAAAAACAACACGTACAACATGTACACCAAAGGCCAAACCGTCAAAGACTTCGCCTACTTCCAAAACCTGAATTTCTACGTCCCGGAAAACACGACGGCCGGTGAAACCATGCTCACCGTCACAGGAAATGCAGACACTGAAGCGGCTGCTGCGACAACCCTCCTCGCCGTGAATAACCAGACCACCACAGATGGCACGACAGACCTCACCGATGCCACCGTCCTTGGCGGCGTTCAGCGCACGACGAAACTGAACCCAGGCGAAGAAATCAACCTCCTCTATAACGCCAACGGCCTCACCACAGACGGTACCACCTACGGCACCATAGAAGGATTAGACACCGTCACGTCGGCAGGCTTCATCAACCATACAGCCATTGTTAAACAGAAGGATGCCAACACGATTATCCTCACGATACCGAAAGAGGACAAGGGCAGCCTCGATCCGGACACCAAGGTGATTCCGGAAGATCGGGAACACAGCATCAATATGCTCAAAAACGCAGCCGATCTTCTGACGGATGAAGCGTACCGCTCGGCTGCTACGGCTTGGGAAGAAGGTCATTCCGTAGAAGCGAAATTCGTACCCTACGCCGTACTCGGCGGCCACAACCTGCGCTACGAAACAGGTTCCTATGTCGATAGTGACGGTATGGCTACGAATATCGGCTTCGTCCGCCGCATTGCCCACACAGGCCATACGGATACGCTCATGCCTTTCTTTGAATACGGCATGAGCCATTACGACAGCCACCTCGATAACGGTGCCAGAGGTGACGGCAAGCAGCACTATACAGGTGCTGGCCTTCTGATGCGGCGCGACCAAGCCGACGGCCTCTATTATGAAGGCGCCCTCCGTGCCGGCCGTGTTTCCGGTGACTTCCGCGGCATCATTGCCGACGCTCATGCGTCGTACAATACGAACGCGCCGTACATGGCAGCGCAGGCCGGTATCGGCAAGATTATCGGTCATGGCCGCGACACGTACGATTACTACGGCAAATTCTTCTGGTCTCACCTAGGCAGTGACAGCACCACCGTCCACAGCGTCTACGGCGATGCCAACTACGACCTCGATTCTATCAATTCGTACCGCACGCGTCTGGGAATGCGCTGGACGAGAAACTTTGACGCACGAAGAGCCTTCTACGCCGGCCTCGGCTGGGATTATGAATTTGATAGCGAAGCTAACGCCACGTACCAAGGCTGGCGCACAGAAAGCCCGACCGTCAAGGGATCGAGCGGCTTCCTGGAACTGGGCTGGCGCAGTAAGATCACCCAGGACAACCCGTGGGGCGTCGACCTCCGGCTCACCGGCTGGGCAGGCAAACAACACGGCGCCACCTATTACGCCACGATTTCCAGAGCTTTCTAATCACGTCCAACTCATATATAAGCGATACAAAAAGGAGACCTTTCGGGGCCTCCTTTTTGCAGGTATAGAACTGTCAGGAAATTAAACGTTATACGAATGTCGTGCAGTAAATACTATTTCAAAAGAAGATAGAATTACCATAAAATAACCAATATCACTTGCAAAGGAAAACAATTAATTATAAAATAAAATTGGATTACTGGTTTTTTCTTATGAAAGAAATACCATGTACAAACGAAAAAATGTAATGGGATCCGGCATTATTAAGAGAAGCTGGCAAAACGTAGAGAATAACCTGCTAACGTCTGTATGCTATGTGGGGAAGACATACCATATGGACTAACTATTTTTTCTGCCTAAGGGCCTGCTGACGGCGACTGCCAATCCCGAAGGTCATGTGTTTTGAAAGTGGGGGTCTACTATGACGACAAGAAAAAATGTATTACGTTCCTTAATCATTTCCTGTTTGCTCTGTGGCACTGTAACACTGCCGGCCTTTGCTGAAGTAACGGTAACCGGTTCTATTACCCAGGCAGAAACTACTGGTAACAGTGACACTGGTTCAGCCAGCAGCAACACATTGAACGTGACCAATGCCACGCAAGGCATTGATAAAGCAACCATTTATGGCGGCAAGACCGCCGATGAACAAGCGGGCAGCTCAGCAAACAACACAGTAACAGTCTCGAACAGCAACATTCAAGGCACCGAAATTATTGGTGGATCCTCATCCGGAGTGGCTGACAGCAATACAGTCATCATAGAGAGTACAAGTAAAGTTGGCTCCGTCTTAGGTGGTGCTAACAATACGGCTACGAATAACCGGGTGGAAATGTATGGTTCTTCAGGCAATATCTCCGGCGGCTTTACGGATGCAGGCGACGCGAATGGAAACTATGTCCTTATTGACACAGCAGCCGGCACTGTCGGGATGACCCATGGTGGGAACAGCCTGGGAAGAGGGGATGCCAATGACAACACGGTGGAAATCAAAAGTGGCACCGTGAATCAAGCCATTGGCGGCAGTGGCAAAAACACAGCAAATAACCGTGTCATCATGAGTGGCGGGACTGATCAATATATGCTCGTAGGCGGCTATGCCAATGGGTATGGAGGAACGTCTTCCAATAACCATGTCAGCCTCACCGGCGGCGAAATTACGTATAGTGATAGTCAATACCCCGCTGCCAGCGGCGGCTGGGCTCCCTTTGGCAACGCTGACTAGAATAGTGTAGAAATCAGCGGCACGGCATCGGTAACGAACGGAAACGTCTACGGTGGTGGATCCCTGCTGGGCACAGCGACCAACAATACCGTCAAAATTTCCGGCGGCACCGTGGGAGGAAGGGTAGCTGGTGGCGCTGTAATAAATTACACTTCCGTTTACGGGACTGTGAGTCCTTTGAATAGTACCGGAAACAGCGTGGAAATCAGTGGCAATGCTACTGTTTCCGGCAACGTATATGGCGGTTATGTAAGCCTTTTTGCTGACTCCTATGGACCTGCGCCTGCGGTGTCTGCATCCATAGGCAACGCGTCCCAAAACACTGTCAAGATTTCTGACGTGACCCTTTCCGGCAACGCCTACGGCGGTTACACCGAAAGCGGCACAGCCTCAGATAACACCGTTTCCCTCACCCATACCACTGCCGAAAACCAGATGCAAGAAATCGTCGGCGGCCGGGCCCTCATCGGCACCGCCTCGGGCAACAGCGTGACCGTCGATCAGGGATCCTATTTCAATGTCTTCGGCGGCGCCACAGGCTCAGCCAACGAATACCAATCCATCAATGCAGCCGTATCTGGCGTGACAGAAAACGGTGACGCCACAGGCAATACACTCATCGTCAAAGGCGGCACTATCTTTACTGCAGCCGCCGGCCGGGCCAATGGACTGATATATACCGACACAGAAGGCAATGAAGTCAACCTCCCGAAAGGGGACGCTATCGGCAACCACCTCTACGTCTATGATGGCGACCTCACCGTGGCTGTCGGCGGCTACGGCGGTGCAAACGTCAAGGATAATACAGCCACCATGAGCGGCGGCACCGCAGCAAGGCTCGTCGGCGGCGCTACTATTCTAGGCGATGAAGGGACCATTTCAGGAAACCACGTTTCCCTTAGCGGCGGTACCGTTACCTACTATGTCATAGGCGGGGAAGGTGCTGAAGCCGATGGTGTAAGCACTGTTTCAGATAATAGTGTCGCTATTTCCGGTGGTACAGTCGCACAGAATGTAGCTGCCGGCACGACGGTCAGTGGCGATGCTATCGGCAACACCCTGACTATCTCAGGTGGTACTATTGGCACGACGGCAGGAGAGACGAACTACATTGTTGGTGGTGCTTCGGTAGAAGGCGCAGCTAACGACAACACCGTCACCATTACTGGTGGCACACTAGGCTCCATGATGAGCCTCTACGGTGGTTTTAGCGATAACGAAAGTACAGGCAATACGCTCAACCTGTACACGAAACCCAATACGGTAAAGAATTTGGACTATTTCCAAAACCTTAATTTCTACGTCCCTGAAGCTACTACAGCAGGTGAAACGATGCTCACCGTCACCGATACAGCGGACGTTTCCAATGCCACCGTTCTCGGCGGTGTCCAACGAACGACCAAGCTGCAGCCTGGCGATGTTATCAACCTCATTTACGACACCAACGCCATCAACACAGAGAATACCCAATATGGTGTCCTCAAAGGCCTGGATACGGTTACCTCGCAGGGCTACATAAATCATAAAGTCATTACTAAGAAATGGGATGCCAATACCATCGTCCTTACGATTCCTAAAGAAGACAAGGGCAGCCTCGATCCGGGCACCAAGGTGATTCCGGAAGACCGGGAACACAGCATCAACATGCTCAAAAACGCAGCGGACCTCCTGACGGATGAAGCCTACCGCTCCGCCGCCACAGCCTGGGAAGAAGGTCACTCCGTTGAAGCGAAATTCGTGCCCTATGCAGTACTCGGCGGTCACAACCTGCGCTATGAAACAGGCTCCTACGTCGATAGTGACGGTATGGCTACAAATATCGGCTTCGTCCGCCGCATTGCCCACACAGGCCATACGGATACGATTATGCCCTTCTTTGAATACGGCATGAGCCACTACGACAGCCACCTCGACAACGGTGCCAGAGGAGACGGCAAGCAGCACTATACAGGCGCTGGTCTTCTGATGCGGCGCGACTTAAAAGATGGCCTTTACTACGAAGGCGCCCTGCGTGCCGGCCGTGTTTCCGGTGACTTCCGCGGCATCATTGCCGACGCTCATGCGTCGTACAACACAAATGCCCCGTACCTGGCAGCGCAGGCCGGTATCGGCAAGATTATCGGTCACGGCCGCGATACGTACGATTATTACGGCAAATTCTTCTGGTCTCACCTGGGCAGTGATACCACCACCGTCCACAGCGTCTACGGCGATGCCAACTACGACCTCGATTCCATCAATTCGTACCGCACGCGTCTGGGAATGCGCTGGACGAGAAACTTTGACGAACGAAGAGCCTTCTATACCGGACTCGGCTGGGATTATGAATTCGATAGCGAGGCCAACGCCACGTACCAAGGCTGGCGTACAGAAAGCCCGACTGTCAAGGGATCGAGCGGCTTCCTGGAACTGGGCTGGCGCAGCAAGATCACCCAGAACAACCCGTGGGGCATCGACCTCCGGTTCACCGGCTGGGCAGGCAAACAACACGGTGCCACCTATTATGCAACGATCAGTAGAGCGTTTTAGAAGAGAAAAATGCACCGTAACCGCCCTCCAGGCATCTTGTGGCCTGATTAGCATCCTTTCTGCTCCCAAAGGACCATTATATGAAAAGACACAAATTACCTTGCATCGTACTCGCTATACTTTTATTTTTATTTCTTTATTCCGAAGGATGTTTTTCGGTATTAGAAGGCACGATAAATACCTATATCATCTCTCATAAAACCTATCAGCCATACATCCATGCTGACAATTATATAAACGCTGCCATACACAGCGAATCGGGATACGAAAATTTTGACTACAAGGATTATTTTACGAAGAAATCCTATAATCAATTATCCCTAAAAACCAAGAGCAACTTCTCGGAACTGAAATCTAAAGAAATTCGTTTTAGAACCATTTACCAAGAAGAAGACAAATCGGATCACTCCATCATTTATATTGACGGCTTTTTGTATCAAAAATATAACCACTACTATCTGGTTTCTGTAGAGCAGGTAACCGCAATCAGAGAAAACAATAGCTGGAAAATAATTGAAGGTACACAACCTGTCAGTAATGATTGGTATGGTGATAACATCTCATCAACTTATTACCCTGGGTAATGTAATATCAAAGGATTTACTATTTAATTTTATCAATGTAAAAGCCCGTCTGAGTAGGCTCAGATGGGCTTTTTCCTCCCACAAATACATACTAGAGGAGAGATCTCATACGCATATTCGAATTCTCTTTTCTAATCCAGGCGTTTCTTGAAATTCAAAAGATACTCCTTCAACTCCTCACGTAGCCAGATTACTAAGGAGTATTCATAGGTTTATCAAATACAATAAACGCAGCACAAAAAGGAGACCTTTCGGGGCCTCCTTTTTGTGTCGGGACAGGGCCTTATGCAATTAAACGTTATACGAATGCCGGTATGTAAAATGCATGTAATTTCGAACAAAATCACTTGAATAAGGCATACTGGCTGTACTATACTTTTAGCATCTGCAAGCCTAATAACTAATCGAAATGGGGGGATTCCCAATGTTCAGCTTTTTCGGCAAAGCCCGGGCCTTTTCAGGTCAGCAATATCGTGACGACATAAAAGACCTGTGCCAGCAAATCCTGGCCTATACGACCGGCCTCAAAGCTGCCTTGATGGCAGCCTCAGAAATCAGCATCACGTCACCTGTCTTTATGTGTGTCAATCGCATAGAAAGTGAAACTTACCAGATTATGAGTGCCTTGGCGACCAAACGCGGCCAAGCCCTTATGATAGCAGCCTGTCAAAATATCAACACCCATGTGAGGCAACTGGAACAAGAAATCCCCCTGGGCCTTTACTTTAGTGAAATCGGCTCTATACGCACAGCAGCCAACGCCATTTCCCGCATCATCGTTCAGGAACTCTAAACGAATACGAAAGCCCGTATAAGAAAACCACGCAGCCGTCGACGCTGCGTGGTTTTTGTGACCCCAAAAAGAAAACAGGATTTGTTCCTAAAAAACGAACCGTACAGGAAGTTTCCCGTACGGTTCGTTACGATGCCAAGGCCCATTATGCTTCAAGGGCAGCTTTGGCATGGTCTTCTTTGTCAAGTTCGGCGGCCAGGTCGTGGTCGGTCATAGCACAGACGGCAGAGTCGGACCAAACGTTTTCTGCTGTTTCGATCATGTCGATGATGGTGTAGATTGGCAGGATAATACCCATAATGCCAATGGGCGCACCGACGGAGGACATGAGGGACAAGGTGAGGAAGTAGCAGCCCATGGGGACACCGGCGTTGCCGACGGCGGCGAGGACAGCTACGAAGAGCCAGGCGATCATTTCACCGAGAGTCAGCTCCATACCACCGTTCTGCATGAGAAACAGGGACGTTACCAATATAAAGGCGGCGCAGCCGTTCATGTTGATCGTTGTACAGATAGGCAGGACGAAGCGGGATACCTGCGTGTGGACTTTGAGGTTCCGTTCAGCCGAAGCCAAGGTGACAGGCAGTGTGCCGGCAGAGCTCTTAGTGAAGAGGGCTACAGCTACGGCCGGGGCCATCTTACGGAAGACGTAGAGCGGGTTCATACCGCGGGCTGCCAGGAAGAGCGGAATGACGATAAAGAACTGGATCAGGTTGCCTGCTAGGACGACGAGGGTGTATTTGCCAATTGCGCCGACGATAACACCGGCTTCAATCTGGGCAGACAGCTGGGCTGCGAAGGCGAGAATGCCTACAGGCAGGATCCACAGGAGGGCGCGAATGAGTGTAAAGAGAACTTCCTGCAGGCCTTGAATGCCTTTGAGGAGTACGTCCCGGTTTTCCGTTTTTGGCATGAATGCCAGAGCCAAGCCAACAGCTGCGGCGATAAGCATGACGGAAAGGACGTTGCCCGACAAGAACGGCTGGAGGATGTTGTTCGGAATAACCGAAAGAAAATGGTCGTAATACGTGACCTTTTCGAGTTTCTGCGGTACAGCGGCTGTGCCCTGGTTGATCAGGTCCATAGGCAGGTTGCCCGGTGCAATCCAGAGATAGAGTGCCAGGCCGATAGCGGCAGCACAGATTGTCGTGAGCAGTGTGTACGTCACGGCGTGAGCAAAGATACGGCCCGTTTCTTTTTTAGCTCCCAGTGCGGATAAGGTTGTAATAACGGCAAGAGCGATGGTAGGAACAGCTATAAATTGGAATAAGCGCGTGAATACAGTGGCAATGAAGTCGAAGAGCTGATTCAGTGCCGGAATTCCCATCCATCCTAAAATAGCGCCGATGACCAGGGCCCCCATCCAAAGAGCGAACTGGCGGCTGTTTTTGTGGCCTTTGTTGCCGTGAATGATTTCACGGGCTTGTTCGCGAACCTGGTCTTGATTCACATCATTAGACATACGTAATACCTCTTCTCTTATAGCATGGTTTATTGGTACCCTAAATTGGTACACATTTGCTATAAGCCCTATTATAGGTACGACACCAGTCGCTGTCAACCGAAAATTTTACGGTATTGAGAATGGAAAAAGCCCAGAATTCCAGCGTTTATGCTAATCTATACCGCTTTTAGTATCTTTAAAATTTTCTTTTAATTTTCTTTTTAGAACTAAATTCTTTCACATGGTAAAAATAAATAGCGTTTTACTGTCATATTGTGGCAATAATAGTTCCGCCTTTGTGAAAATACGGAATATCATTCTACGATTGCTCCATATATGATTCGGAAAACGAATATTAAGTAGAACCTAAAAATACGAAAGAAAAGCCTGCCTTTGCGTAGACATGGCCAATCGTATAAAATCCCCTTACCGCAACGGCAAGGGGATATGCTTCATTTCAAATTGTTTTGGAAGAAACGGGCCAGTTTGTCGAAGGGAATGACATCCATCTTATAATAGAGGTCCGTATGAACGGCACCAGGAATGATGACGAGTTCCTTGTTCGTGCCCTTGAGACGCTTGTATATATCTTCGCTAAAGTAGCGGGAATGAGCTTTCTCTCCGTGAATGAGGAGCACCGGTGTTTCGATTTCTTCGGCATAGACCGTAATGGGCATGTTGGCAAAATCGAGGACCGAGCTCAGCGTAGCTCCTGTAGTCGAACCGAAGGAGCGGGGATGATAGCCCAGCTTCGTCTGGTAGTAGTCGTGGTAATCCTTGACGAATTGGGGCATATCGTCTGTCACCGTTGCCGGCACGCCACCGGCCATAGCATAGGTACCGTTTTTGTAGTCCGCCGTGCGCTGGGCACTGATCTGCTGGCGCAAGCCTTTGCGGTAGGCCTGAAGCTCAGCCGGCGTTTTGCCGTTGTCGAAATAGCCGTCGGCAATGACACGGCTCATGTCGTACATGGTAGATGTAGCCGTGGCTTTGATGCGCGGATCTGCTGCAGCGGCATTAATGGCAAAGCCGCCCCAGCCGCAAATACCGAGGATGCCGATTTGGTCAGGGTTGACATCTTTAGTATTAGAAAGGAAATCGACGGCTGCCAGGAAATCCTCTGTATTGATATCCGGTGACGATACGTTGCGCGGCGCACCACCCGATTCACCTGTAAAGGACGGGTCAAAGGCAATGGTCAGAAAACCACGGGCAGCCATTTCCTGGGCATAGCGGCCGGAAACCTGTTCCTTAACGGCGCCATAAGGCCCGGCAACGGCAATGGCGGCCAGCTTTTCGCCAGGCTTATGGGTCTTGGGTACATACATATCGGCTACAAGAGTAATACCGTAGCGGTTGTGGAAGGTTACCTTGTGGTGGCTAACACGAGTGTCTTCGGGAAAGGTCTTGTCCCAGGCATTCGAGAGCTTAGACGCATCGATTGTTTCGGGGACAGCTTTCGAAGGACCTGTCTGTGGTACTACGGATGTGACCGTCGTCGTACCGGAAGGCGTAGCGGCAAAACCGGTCAGGGAAAGGGCGGCTCCGCATGTGACGAGCAAGGCCAAGCGGGCTAAACGGGTATAGGTGTTCATAGAAATTTCCTCCTTCACTTTTTTCTAAAGGTAGTATATACTTAAACTTAACTTTAAGGTCAAGGTGTTTTTGCAGAAAGGGGAAATTTTCATGTCCTATACGATACAAGAGGTCTCCCGTATGACGGGTATTCCGACGACGACCCTGCGGTATTACGATAAAGAAGGCCTCTTGCCGTTTCTCGAACGGAAACCATCAGGCTACCGTGTCTTTCATGACATCGATATCGCTTCCTTACAAATCGTCGAATGCCTAAAGCGCACAGGTATGCCCATTGCCGATATCCGCACCTTTTCCCAGTGGGTTCTTGAAGGTGACACGACACTGGAAAAGCGCCTGGAAATGTTCCAAAAACGACGTGAAGCCGTACAGGCCCAAATCGCAGCACTCCAGGAATCACTGGATGTCATCGATTATAAATGCGAGTACTACAGCAAAGCTGTCGCAAAGGGAACGGAAAAAGGTATGCAAGGCAAGGATGAACTGCCGCACTATGGCGAATTCGTCTCCCACGCGGGCTAAGAGAGTATAAAAAACGGGTTAATTAGCAGTTTCTATAAACAGCGTATAATCATTTAATAAATACATGATTGTACGCTGTATTATTTTATTTGATAAACAAAATAATATCAGTTATAATAATAAAAGAAAACAAATGAGATGCTAACTTATATATAAAAGTGATTTCACAAAACCTGCCTACAAAGCGGAATAATTACGTTAAACAAGGGAATTTGCCTATCAAATGAACAGAAAAAGGCAGACGAATGGTGGTTTGTAAAGGGTTACCTGCGTAATTAGATTTATTTTAATCTCTAATGGATAAGAAAGAAGATGAGGAGAATGATTACTTCTAAAACGTATACCATTGAAACCCGGCTCAATCAAAGAGATAATGCCGTGTTAATCGAATATGTAAAAGAGTATCATATCCTCTATGGCAAGATGTTGCGTTTTACATGGCATCGGTATAACAATGGTGGCAGATTCTCTGTAAAGAAGAGCGCGTTTAATACCATTTTGCAAAACCGCTTTCATGTGAATAAGCGCCTGGCCAATTCAGTTATTTCAGAAGTGGAAGGGTTATATAAAGCCCTGTATCAACTAAAATGGTATGAGTTTAGTCAGCTGAGTCGTAAAATAAAAAAGCTTTACAAAAAGCGGAAGAAGCTTTGCGAAAAAGTAGCCGTATTAAAAGAAAAATCCCGAAATAATCAATTATCTCCTTCCACCTTGGCCTATTATCGCCAGCAGAAAGAAAAAATCTTTTATACCAATCAAAGGCTGAATAAGCTAAAGCAGAAACAAGACAATGTATTGAAAGAGATTCAAAGCAAGGATTTACATCTATGTTTTGGTTCAAAGAAACTGTTTCGGGCCCAATATCATCTGGCAGAAAACAAGCTGACAAGTCATACCATCTGGTTAGACCATTTTCGTAAGCAAAGAGATAACCGGTCTTTATACATTGGATCGAAAGACGAACGTCGCTGCAACCAGATAATACAATTAACACCCATGGTACACGCGGGCAAAGGGAATCGCTTCGCTATTCAGTTGCGAAAAAACACAAAAACCCGTGAATATGTTTACGGGACTTGTATTTTTACGTACCTGAGCGGGTTACTTGCCAAAACACTTGTTAAGCAAGACCACGGAATCAGCTACCGCATTGTCTTTCGTGGCAATGCCTGTTACCTGCAAGCCATGGTAACGCTTGACAGGGATACCGACGATTGTAACACGAGAAAGACCTATGGAACAATCGGTTTGGACTATAACGACGGGTTCATCGAATTGGCCGAAACCAATGACACGGGAAATCTCGTCAGTCTAAAACACTATCGGTTACAGTATCATGGTACGGGAAAGAAAGCAGAATCCGAAATCCGTGAAGTAATCTCTCATATTGGAAATTACGCAGTATCTGTAGGAAAAGACATCGTTATTGAAGAGTTAGACTTTCGTAAAGCAAAATCAGAAACAGCTACAGCCAAGTCTGATCAAGGTAAGGAATACAACAAAATGATTCATGCCTTTGACTATTCCAGGTACAAGAAAACGTTTGAAAATTGTTGTTATAGACGAAAGGTTCATTTAATTCAAATCAATCCTGCTTACACAAGCAAGATTGCCAAACAAAAATATTGCGACAGAAAGAAATTGACGATTCACCAGGGAGCAAGCTATGTCATTGCCCGTAAAGGGCAAGGGTTTGTTGATAAAAATATAAAGCAAAAGAAATCCGCATAACCAAACACTCCCGTTAAGAAAGAACTACTTCCAAGAGATGGTAGTCCTTGTACTTAACGGGAGCTTAAAACAGACACCTACGATCCTATTTTGTTGTGACACTTAGCAATAAGAGAAACTAAATATGATTGTCGGAAAACCATGAGCGTACCGTAATGCTCGAAATCATCAGGACGTTGTCTACCCTATTTTGTATGATTTTATTTTACGGTACGCCAGGATCGCTACAGCCTGGGTACCCTTTTTTCATTAATCGTGGAGACAAAAGATTCCTAAAAGGCAAAAGGCAATACCTGCCATTTCCCGCAGGGACAGGTGTTCCTTGTAAAAGGCTACGCCAATGACGACCAAGAGGATCGCCACGGTGACGTTCAGGAAGAGCGAGGCAATGCTGATTTTCCAGCCGGCCCAGTAGAGGAAAATGTAGCCTGCCTCGATGACTACGAGCGCTACGCCCCAAGCCGGGCTGGTCCAGTTCAGGTCGCCCAGGTCGTGACTTAGGGACGGCTGGCCTATAGCCAGATAGAGCAGGGCACAGATGAGGAAGCTGACGCCATAGGTGACGCTCAGAGAGAGAAAGGGCGATGCCGCAGCCGGTGTCGATTTGGCAATGATGTGATAGCCTACGTTACCGATGACGATGGCGAAAAAAGAGAGCCAAAAGGTCAGACTCATGGCAGGGTCAGCTCCTTTTCCATATGGATGTGCGGGCAGTACTCGTCGAGATATTCGTCGCCACTGGCCGTATAGCCTAAGGCTTCATAAAAGGGGCGTACGCGCACTTGGGCGGAAAGCTCTACACGGCTGCCGCCGTGCGTGCGGACAAAATCCTCCATGGCAGTCATGATGCGGTTGCCTAAGTGACAGCCCCGGCGGATCTTGCGTACAGCCAGGCGTCCCATGACATAGGTTTGCGGCCGTTCACCCGGAAAAATGCGGCAGCAGCCTACAGGCGTGTTGCCATCCCAGAGGACGACGTGCCACGCCGTCGGGTCGATGTCGTCGAACTCGACCTCAAAGCCCTGTTCCTGGACAAATACTTCCTGACGAATGGTTTTGGCTGCCTCAGGCAGTCCTTGCTGAATCGTTACGTTCATGAGCTTCTCCTCCTTGAAAAAAAGAGGTGCCAAAACCCATCTTATGACCTGCGAGCAGGCTGACCTACGACGGATTTCGACACCTCAACCCCCTATCCGGTGATAGACGAAGTGTATATATATTAAATTTACTGGCATATTGTAGCATAAAAATATTTCCTCGTCAATGCCTTTTTTTCTGTGCTATACTAATAGCCGAGGAGATGATAAAACTATGTACATACGAACTGCAACGATAGATGATACAGCCAGCGTCGCCGCCGTAGAAGCGGCCTGTTTTCCTGCCGCAGAAGCAGCAACAGCAGATATTATGGCCCAGCGCCTGGCTGCCTACGGGGATCACTTTTGGCTTCTTTTTGAGGGAGATACGTTGATTTCCTTTGTCGATGGCCTGGTTACGGATCAAAAAGACCTGACAGACGACCTGTACGCCGACGCTACAGCGCATGACCCGCACGGCGCCTGGCAGATGATCTTTGGCGTCAATACCCTGCCGGCCTATCGCAAGCACGGCTACGCCGGCCAGCTCTTACACGCCGCCATCGATACAGCCCGTAAAGAAGGCCGCAAGGGCCTGGTTCTGACCTGTAAGGATCGCCTCGTCCATTACTATGCCTCCTTTGGCTTTGTAAACGAAGGACTCAGCACGTCCGAACACGGTGGCGCCGTATGGTACCAAATGCGGCTCACATTCTAAAAAAATCACGAAAAATGAGGTAATCCCGGTTGCGAGGATTGCCTTATTTTTTTCTGATTCTTTACTTATTTAATCTTATATTTTTACGTAATCTTTGCTATACTATATGGGTATACAACATAACGGAGGTAATTGCTATGAAGAAAAAAGTACTGATTATGGGAACGAGCCCGCGCGTAGGCGGCAATTCCAATGCCTTGGCCATGGCTTTTGAAGACGGTGCCGTTGAAGCTGGCCACGATGTAGAACGAGTAACCCTGGCAGGGAAGAAGATTTCCTTCTGTACAGGCTGCTGGAAGTGTCTCGATACGCAGCGCTGTGTTATCCACGACGATGCCGACGAAATCGTACAAAAGATGAAGGATGCCGACGTCCTCGTCTTTGCTACACCGATTTATTACTATGAAATGTCCGGCCAGATGAAGGTCCTTTTGGACCGGGCCAATGCCTTATATAAAGCAGATTATAAGTACCGTGAAGTCTATTTGCTCACGACGGCAGAAGACGATAAACCGGCGACGCCTGTCAATGCAGAAAACGGCCTTAAAGGCTGGGTTTCCTGCTTCCCGAAGGCCAAATTTATGGAAACGGTCTTTGCCGGCAACTGTCTCGATATCGGGGCCATTAAAGGCCACAAAGCCCTTCACGAAGCGAAAGAATTGGGCCTGCACGTATAATCTAAATGAAAGAGCAGTGGAAGAGATCTTACGAGGTCTCTTCTTTTTTTTTAAAAAATATATTGTAACTATTTACATTACAACAGAACTATGCTACACTAACGATGTAATCAATAAAATTACATCAATTCAGGAGGCATATACTATGAACAAAGTCGTAGCATTCTTACAAGCAAATCCCGTACAATACCTGGCCACCGTAGGCCGTGATGGCAAAGCTAAAGTCCGCCCTTTCATGTTCAGTGTCGAACAGGACGGCAAGCTTTGGTTCTGCACGAATAATCAGAAGGAAGTCTACAAGGATATGCAGGTCAATCCTTATGTTGAGCTTACTGTCTCTTCGCCGGAATATGCCTGGATCCGCCTTTCCGGCAAGGCTGTTTTTGAAAACAACCACGCCATCAAGGAAGCGTGCCTGGAAAATCCCATCGTCAAAAGCCAGTACCAGACAGCAGACAACCCGATTTTTGAAGTCTTTTACCTGGCCGACGCGCACGGCGTCATTGCTGACTTCTCCGGCCAGCCGCCGTATACGTTCTAATGAGACCAGGTGTGCTATACTGAGGAAAAAGGAGGCGTGGCAATGACACAGGATGAACGAAGACTATACCTGCTCAAGGTATTGCTGGCTGAACGGCCGGAATACAGCTCTCTAACCATTCCGTCCCGGGCAGAGGAGCAAAAAATACTCCTGCGCGGCCTTATGAATATACGGCCGGCTGCAGTAATCAGTAATGATTTTTTGGCCGTCCAGGACGCGTATCTTCAAGAAGCCTTAATGGAAAAAGGAATAACTACACTAGATGAACTGACGCCTTTAGCCGATGGCAATCTGTACCTCTGGCAAGGGGATATTACGACCCTTCAGTGCGACGCTATCGTCAATGCCGCCAACAGCGGTATGACCGGTTGCTACGTGCCCAATCACCATTGTATCGATAACGCCATCCACACCTATGCCGGCGTACAGCTGCGCCTGGCCTGTGACGCCCTCATGCAGGCTCAGGGCCATGCCGAAGAAACGGGCCGGGCCAAGCTCACAAAGGCTTACAATTTGCCATGCCGCTACGTATTGCACACTGTAGGGCCAATCGTAGAAGGGCCTCTGACGGATGCCGACCGGGAAGCTCTGGCTGCGTCATACACGGCCTGTCTTACACTGGCAACCCAAAAGAACCTGGAAAGCGTTGCTTTTTGCTGCATTTCTACTGGTGTCTTCCATTTTCCTCCTGATGCGGCCGCTGCCGTCGCTATAGGGACAGTGCGCCAGTTTCTCCAAAGGGATACATCCGTAAAGAAGGTGATCTTCAATGTATTCAAAGACCAAGACTACATCATCTATAGAAACTTGCTCCGGCGAGCTTGACGCACTGAAGCAAGCTCTCAGCCAGGCCGATGCCGTCGTCGTCGGTGCCGGTTCAGGCCTGTCGACAGCCGCGGGCTATACCTATACGGGTGAACGCTTTGAAAAGCTCTTTCCCGATTTTATAAGCGCCTATGGCTTTACGGATATGTATAGTGCCGGCTTTTATCCCTACACGACACCAGAGGAGCACTGGGCTTTTTGGAGCCGCTATATATACTGGAACCGCTACGTGCCCATGCCAACGACTCTTTATGCAGACCTGTGCCAGGTCCTGGAAAAGAAGGACTACTTCGTCATAACGACAAACGTCGACCACTGTTTCCAGCGGGCTGGCTTTGACAAATCCCGTCTCTTTTATACGCAGGGCGACTATGGCCTTTGGCAGTGCAGCGTCCCTTGTCATGCTGAGACCTATGACAACGAAGCCATTGTCAAGGAAATGGTAGCCCAACAAGCTGACCGCAAGGTGCCAGCCGGGCTCATTCCGCACTGCCCGAAATGCGGCGCACCTATGACCATGAACCTGCGTAGTGACGACACCTTTGTCCAGGACGCAGGCTGGTACGCCGCGGCGGAGCGGTACGACTACTTCGTCCAAGCCCATCAGAAAGGACACGTGCTATACCTCGAACTCGGCGTAGGCTATAACACGCCGGGCATCATTAAGTATCCCTTTTGGCAAAAGACCTTCAGCAATGGAGACGCCCTCTACGCCTGTGTCAATGCCGGACAGGTTGCTGTGCCTAAGGAAATTGCCGGCCGCTCCCTTTGTATCCAAGCAGACTTGGCGGACGTCGTGCGTACCCTGGGACAGGCATAAAGCAGATTTTACAAAAGCTCTCAGCAAATGCGTGAGAGCTTTTTGCCGTCAGGACCTGCTGTGAAATGGCGTTGCCAAATTCCCATGGAGAAAAGAAAAAAGGGGAAATACGCAGCCTGACGTTCAATCTGTCTGACCGGTGTCGTGAAAGATCTGCTGGACTTGCTGTCCCAGAGAGCTTACGTTTTTTTGCTATACCTGTTTCTGTTGACATTATATGGTCCAGATCATACAATAAAATAAATTTCAATACCATTGTATGAGACCGGTATAAGGGGAGGGAAAACGATGATCTTACGAAACGCACGGGCAGATGAAGCCCATAAAGCATATCAGTGTATTGAAGATGCAAGAAGCTATCACAAATCACTGGGCTTTGTGCAGTGGTATCCCGGATATCCTACGGTTCAAACCATTCAAGAGGATATCGAAGCAGGCATAGGCTATGTATTCGAAGCTGATGATGTATATGGATATTGTTGTATCGTCATAGGCGATGAACCGGCCTATCATGTCATTGAAGGTGCGTGGAAAACAGACAAACCATACGCTGTAGTGCATCGGATGGCATTTTCTCAGAAAAGCAGAGGAAAAGGGTTATCACGCCAGGCCTTTGCGTTGATAAAAAAATTCTGCACGGAACATGGCGTTGAAGCTATTCGCATCGATACGCAAGAGGAAAACAAAGTAATGCAGCACGTTCTTGAACGTGAAGGATTTGCATACTGCGGCCTGATTACGTTTAATGGCGGGCCAAAGCTTGCCTATGAATGGGACAGCTAAGGCAAACGCCTTCTTCCATCTGTAGGCAGAAGTACATGGCAGAAAAAAATATACACAAAAAAAGCTCTCAGCAAACATGAGAGCTTTTTTGTGGTGTCTAGGTCTTAAAGAACAGAGCCGAAGTTGATTTCTGTAATGATACCCTGACCATTGACGTTGAAAGACAGGGTTTGGCCCGTTGTGGGAAATGCATAGACGTACGATGTCAGGCCCATCCCTTGGCTTACCGTACTGGCTTCACCAAAACGGGAAAGTACCTGGCTGTACGATTGGCCTACGGCAATACCCGAAGGAGTAGAGAGGTTGTTATCCTTCATGATAAAGCCCATGACAGGATAATCTGCTTCAGGCCGTGCATCGGAAAGGGGCACGCGGCCAATGACATGAAAGCCGCCCCAGTCGTACGAAACGATGTGGACGCTGTCGCCATCCCAGCGTTCTACCTTTGTGGGAGCACCGTAAATTTGTGTGGCGTAGCCAATGGTGCAAGTAGAGCCAATACCGCCCATGCACAATTCGGCTTGCGTCATTGTGTGGGCAAATACAGGCAGGGAAAGGGCTGCAAAGAGGGCCGTGCCTGCCATAAGGCGCAGAATAGGGAACTTCATAGGAGCCTCCTTTCGGAAATGACAAACGTGGCAGATAGGCTAAGACCGTTATTTTTGTAAAAGCGACAGCTTGTAATCGAGACGTTCTAAGGCTGTCTGCATTTGTTCCATCCGTTCGGTCAGGCGCTGCCGTTCTGCCAGGAGAATGTTCCTGCGGGCGTCTTTCGTCGCGTCGCCCTGTGGGTAGAGCTTCATATATTCTATGAGACCTTCAATGGATACGCCGGCGTCGCGCATGCATTTGATAAAGGCGATGTTATTCATGTTTTCGTCCGTATAGTCGCGGATGCCGTTTTTATCGCGGCCTACGTCGTGAATGAGGCCAATCCGTTCGTAATAGCGCAGTGTATCTGCCGAAAGGCCGGAAACGGCGCTCACTTCTTTTATTTTCATAATTTCGTCTCCTCCTTTTCTATAGTATAACGGATTGGCCCTAAAACCTGCAAGTTTTCGTTTCCTATTAGCGGATGGTATGGTACAATATGTTCGTATCATTAGGAGGAACTAACCATGACCATCCACGCAGTGAGAGACTGGTTCAACCAGCTGCCGGCCAGGAAAAAAGGCGTCGTCGTGACGGCGCTTCTTTGTGTGCTCATTACGATTGGCTACGTGCCGCAGCGCAATCCCTACGTCCTGCAGCCGTCAGATTTCAAGGAAGCCCAGGCGGCAGCCCGGCCGGAGCTGGAACAGCTGGCCCGCAATATACCCTTAGTGACGGCTGATGGCCAGACTGTAGCCATACGCAAGCTCTATAATGAAAAGCCCGTCTTCGTCTATTTTTGGCTCACCTGGAGTGATACGGCCCAGGCGGAATTGCCAATCCTGGAGGACCTGTATAAAACCTACGGCCAAGACGTGGATTTCCTCGTTGTCTGTCTGGACCGGGATGCCCATACACGCCAGAAAATTGCAGCAGACTGGTCCTATACGATGCCCTTATATTTTGCCAGCATGGACAGTGCCGATACGTACAACGTCTACAGCGTTCCCATGTATTACATCATTCACCAAGGTGGTAAAATCCTGGATATCCATAAGGGCGGTTTCAATACGCGGCGGTTGTCCTATTCCTTAGAGGAGGTTAAGAAAAATTGAATATTGCAGTCTATTGTGGCTCTGCTGTAGGCAAGGATCCGGCCTACGCCAGGGCAGCACAAGCCTTAGGTACGTGGCTGGCTGAAGCTGGTCATACCTTGATTTACGGTGGTGGCCGGACCGGCCTGATGGGCGTCGTCGCCGATGCCGTATTGCGCAGTGGCGGCCAGGCCATAGGCATTGTGCCGGAATTTCTCATCAGTATCGAAGGTACCCACCGGGGCCTGACGCGGCTGGAAATAGTGCAGACCATGGCCGAACGGAAGGCGCGCATGCTCAGCCTGGCCGATGCCTGCATTGCCCTGCCTGGCGGTCCGGGAACGCTGGAAGAAATTTCCGAAGTCATTTCTCACGGCCGTTTAAAGCAGCACGACAAGGCGGCCCTGATCTATAATGTCAACGGCTATTATGATCCCTTAGCAGCCTTTTTTGATAGCATGATCCGCCAGGCCTTTGTCCGGGCCGGCGAAGGAGCCTTTGTCCATATCGTTACGAATCTCGAAGAAATCAAGGAGGTGCTGGCATGAGACCAATCGTCATTGCCTCAGATATACACGGCTCGTCCTTTTACTGCCGTAAGCTCATCGATGCCATCCACCGGGAAGACGCCCGGCGTGTTTTCCTCTTAGGTGATATTTTGTATCACGGTCCGCGCAATGAACTGCCCAAGGATTATAACCCTAAAGCGGTCATTGCTATGCTCAACGGCCTGGTGACGCCAGTTTACGGCGTACGGGGCAATTGTGACGCCGAAGTGGACCAGATGGTCCTCAATTTTCCTATCATGTCGGAATCGTGCTGGATTGACTGCGGCTGGCGCATGATTTTTGCGACCCACGGCCATATTTATAATGAGAACCATTTGCCGCCCTTGTCGCCAGGCGATATCTTGCTCCACGGCCATACGCACGTGCCGGCGTGGAAGCTTTTAGGTGACGATTCTTACTATGTCAATCCCGGCTCGGTTTCCCTGCCTAAGGAAGACTCGCCGCACAGCTATATGACCTTACAGGACGGCAAGCTCATGTGGAAAGACCTGGATGGTACCTTGTTCCATACGATGAACGTGTAAAAAAAGAACGGTCAGGACTGTATATCCTGCCGTTCTTTTTTTATGCCCGCAAGGTGCGGATAAGGCGGAAGACCTGTTCCGCTGTGTTGGTCATGTTTTTGTACGCTTCGTCACTGTTCATGGCTTCTTCGAGGGACATGGCCCTGTCGGGAATGGGGAAGAAGGCATCGATGCCGGCTGTATTGCACTGGCGCGCATCTTCGCTGACGCAGCCTGCAAAGGCGAGGACTGTGGCACCGTATTTCTTGCCTAGCTTGGCCACACCGATGGGGGCTTTGCCCATGGCGGTTTGCCGGTCCAGGCGGCCTTCACCGGTAATGACGACGTCAGCGTCCTGTACTTCGGCATCGAGATTGATTTCATCGAGGATGATCTGAATGCCCGACTGCAGCTGGCCGTGCAAGTAGGCCAGGAAGGCAAAGCCTAAGCCGCCGGCTGCACCGGCGCCGGGAACGTGAGCCCAGTCGTGACCGCAGTAGCGGGCCGTTACGCCGGCAAAGGAACGGGCTGCCGCGTCGAGACGGGCGACGATTTCAGGAGTAGCTCCTTTTTGCGGGCCATAAATGGCCGGTGCACCTAAGTCGCCGTAGAGGGGATTGTTGACGTCACAGGCAATGCGGAATTCACAGTCAGCAAGCTCCGGCAGAACGTGGCTGTCGTCGACAGAGACGATGCGTTCTACGTCGATGCCGTTTGGACCTACGGGCTGGCCGTCAGCATCGCAGAAGACATAGCCCAAGGCTTGGAGCATGCCCAAACCACAGTCGCTCGTAGCGCTGCCACCGATACCGATGATGAATTTACGGATGCCGTCGCTAATGGCTTGGGCAATGACCTGGCCGACGCCATAGGTCGTCGTGTAGAGGGGATTGCGCAAGTGGGCCGGTACCTGGTTGAGACCTGCTGCTTCGGCCATTTCCAAAATGGCCTTGCCTTCGTGGGCAATGATACCGTATTTACAGGTTACGTCGTCGGTCAATGGGCCGTGTACGCGGAGAACCTTCTTTTCTCCGTGCAACCCTTCGATGAGGGCGTCGACTGTGCCTTCGCCGCCGTCAGCTAGGGGACGGACGACGACCGTGTCCTGCGGGCAAGCCCGTAGAATACCTTCTTTAATGGCCGTCCCGGCTTCGTACGAGCTGAGACTGCCCTTGAGAGAATCTATAGCGATGACTATTTTCATGATATTTCTCCTCGTGCAGAAAATATATATACAGCAGAAATTTTCAGATTCGCTCATCAGTCTATCACAAACGGACGGGCAATTCCAGTGTCAAAGCCCTATCTGCAGGGGATTTAGGAAAATTTTACAAAGGCCCGCAGGCGGCCTGTTTCCGGGTATAGCACAGACGTATATTCTTGCACGTCAGAGGCATATATAGTATAATATATATTTGTCAACATATATTTTTTAGCTAGCCCGTATCATTAGGAGCGGGATCTGCGAAGGGGGATCTCTGGAATGGCAGACAAGAAAATGTATGAATTAGGGGCCGTGCGTTCCAAATTCAGTGAATTATTTGAATATGGTCAGGAACAGGCGAAGAAAATCGGTGCAGAAAACGTATACGATTTCAGCCTGGGCAATCCGTCCATTCCTGCACCGGACTGTGTCAAAGAAGCCATCTTTGATATGTACAATACATTGTCCTCAAAAGAATTGCACAGCTACACCAATGCCCGGGGGCTCCTGGAAGTACGGCAGTACCTGGCAGACTATATGAACGAAACGTATAACGCCGGCGTCGGTGCCGACAATTTCCATATTACGGTCAGCTCGTCGGCTTCCCTGGCAGTCCTCATCCGGGCGCTCCAGGAAGATACGTCGGACGAATTCATCGTCGTCGCACCGTTTTACCCGGAATACCGCGTTTTCATCGAACCGATCGGCTCGAAATGCGTCGTCGTACCGCCTGATACGGAACACTTCCAGCTTTCCATTGAAGGCGTAGAACAGGCCATTACGCCGCACACACGGGCCATCATTATCAACACGCCGAACAACCCGTCCGGTGCCGTTTATTCAGAAGAAACGATCAAAGAGCTGGCAGCCTTGCTCACGCGCAAGTCGGCTGAAATCGGTCATCCGATTTTCCTCATTTCCGATGAACCGTACCGCGAAGTCATTTATGACAATCTGCCTATTCTCTATATTCCGCACTACTACGACAATACGATCGTCACTTATTCGTACAGCAAATCCCTGAGCCTGCCGGGTGAACGTATTGGTTACATCCTCGTCCCGCCTGCTGTCGACGATTGGCAGTATCTCATGACGGCCATTTTGGGCGCTGCCCGCATGTATGGCTACGTCTGCGCGCCGAGCACATTCCAGCGTGTCATCGCCGCTGTTCACGGTGCTACTGGAGATATTAGCGAATACGATAAGAACCGTCACCTCATTTACGACAACCTGACGCGTATGGGCTACGACTGCGTCTATCCGTCCGGTGCCTTCTATCTCTTCGTCAAGGCTCCCGATGGCGACTCCATCCAGTTCATGGAAAATGCGAAGAAATTGAACATCCTCATCGTCGCTGCCGACGAATTTGCCTGCCCGGGTTATGCCCGTATTTCCTACTGCGTCGACAGCGACATGATTGTCCGTTCCCTGCCGGCCTTTGAAAAACTCCTGGCTATGTACAAATAGGGGAGGCACGTCATGACAGATGTGATCATTATCGGCTCCGGTCCGGCCGGTGTCTCGGCAGCCCTCTATGCCGCCCGTGCCGGCCGTTCGGTCCGGGTCGTGTCCCAAGGCACAGGCGCCTTAGAAAAGGCAGAAAAGATCGAAAATTACTACGGCTTTGCCGAACCGGTCAGTGGCAAAGACCTGGCCGCACAAGGCATAGCCGGGGCACGCCGGCTGGGCGTCGAGTTTATGACGGCAGAGGTCGTCTGGCTTGGCCTGGACGATACGCTGACTCATTATATTGTAGAAACGCCGACGGAAAAACTCGCAGCGAAAAGCGTCATCATGGCTACAGGTGCAACGCGCCAGAGTGCGCCTGTACCGGGCCTGGCGCCGCTCGAAGGGCATGGCGTCAGCTATTGTGCCATTTGCGATGCCTTCTTTTACCGTAAGAAGGCAGTAGCTGTCCTCGGTGCCGGCGCATACGCCGTACACGAAGCAGAAATCCTGACCCGCACGTCTGCGTCGGTAACGCTTTGTACGGATGGGGCAGAACCGGAAGTGTCCGTACCGGAGGGCATTCGCGTCGAAACAGGCCGCGTTGCCGCCATTACAGGTACAGATAAGGTCAGTGCCGTCCACTTTGCTGACGGCAGCGATTTGCCTGTCGCCGGTGTCTTTGTCGCGTACGGTGTGGCCGGCAGTGCCGACCTGGCCCGCAAGGTGGGCCTGCCCTTGGTGGGCAACGCCATTCAGGTTCAGGACGATATGTCTACAGCCATGCCGGGCCTTTTTGCCGCCGGCGATGCAACCGGTGGCCTCCTGCAGATTGCCAAGGCCGTCTACGAAGGCGCCAAGGCAGGACTAAGTGCTGCCATATATGTACAGAAGAAAAAGGGGCTGTGAAATAACGCCCCTATAAAAACGAATGAGGATCACTGGCTCGAAAG